>JAGRMK010000424.1 GCA_020441345.1 Paracoccaceae bacterium | reverse complement strand
GATCATCCACCAGTGCCGGGTGGAAAAAGGCAAAGCAGCGCCGGTCCTCGGGGTAAAGGCGGCGGCGCAGATCGTTCCAGTCCTGAATGGCGTGAACGGCCTCGTATTCGACGATCTTTTCCAGAATGCTGGCGGGCGTCTGCCAGCTGATCTGCCGCAGAACCAGAAAGCCCCGGTTGAACCAGCTGCGCAGCAGGTGCTGGAAATCCAGATCCGTCCGACCCAGTGACGGGTCTTCGCGGACCGCATTCAGCAGATCGGTGCGCATGGTGACCAAGGCCAGCGTTGCCGCTGGGGGCTGGTTCAGGCGGCGCAGCAATTCCTGCCGTTTGGGTTCGGCCGATCTTGACAGATCGCGGAACGCGCTGACTTCCTTGGTCTTCCTGAAGGCAGCGGTGGCGGCTTCCAGCGCGTCGACGTCGATTTCAAGCTGGTCGTTCAGGAAATGAAAGAACGCCCGCTTTTTCGCAGCCGACAGCGTGGCGTAGCGGTCAAGAATGGCCTGAGCCAGAGTGATCCCTGACACTTCGCCTTCCGCGTCGAGCAGCGCCAGACACATGTCCTCGATGGACCGCTTGTCGTCGGCCAAGGCGGTCTGGCGCCTGCGTTCAAAGATGGTGGTGAGCAGGTCACCCAGAAAGCTGCGCTGTGCCATGGCAGCCCCTTCTTATCCAAACGATACGGATTGCGCGGACAGACCCAAGGACAGGTTCATCGACCCCTCGTTGATCAGCCAGCGGCGCAGCACGAACGTGCGCGCGCCATTGGCGTGCATGGGATCACCTTCGGCCAAGGCCCGCGCGTCCTCCAGCGACGCCGCGCGGTAGATGATCAGACCCGTGCCCTGCATCAGGTTGCCGGTCTCGTCCGACACCGGACCTGCAAGGAACAGCGCGCCGCGCGCCTCTTGTTCGGCCTGATACGCCAGATGCGCGGGCAACGTGTCCTTGACCTTGGCGGGATCCCCGGCAGGCGTGGACAGCACCATGTAAAGCTCGAACGCAAGCGCGCCGCGTGATTTGGCCTCGGCCTTGTAGTCTTCCCAAGCAGGCATCGCTGTTCTCCGGTCAGAATCAAAAATATCGATTTTATTTGACTTGAAATATTTTTATCGCCAAAACTGGAATCAATCAACTGGGAGTTTCACATGCGTTTTCTTGTTGGCACTGTCGGCGGCGTGCAAAGCGTCTTTGCCGTGAACGGCGACACAGCCACCAACCTGACCACATCCCTGCCCGAAGTCGGGTCCGACCTGTCGGCCCTCACGGCATCGCCCGACCTGATGGCCAAGGCGGCAGACCCAGCGAAACATGGCGATACACTCGCCGTGGCGGACATCGTTCCCGCACTGCCAATTGCGCGCCCCGGCAAGTTCATCTGCCTTGGCCTGAACTATGTCGAACACATCAAGGAAGGTGGCTATGACATCCCGGATTACCCGGCGCTGTTCATGCGCGGTCACAATTCGCTGATGGCGGCGGGTGCGCCGATGGTGCGCCCGGCCTGTTCCGACCAACTCGATTACGAGGCCGAACTGGTGCTGATCATCGGCAAGGGCGGTCGCCATATCCGTGAAACCGACGCGCTGGATCACGTCTTTGGCTACACCGTTTTCAACGACGGGTCGGTTCGCGACTACCAGCGCAAGACCCATC
>JAGRMK010000423.1:22321-28229 GCA_020441345.1 Paracoccaceae bacterium | reverse complement strand
CTTGGCCTGATCGGCGCCGACCCGCTGCTGACGGCGATGGTGCTGTCGCTGGGGGTCAATACCTTCCTGTTCACGCTGGTCTCGCTCATCACCTTCCCCTCGCCGATGGAGCGGCTGCAGGGCGCGCAATTCGTCAATGTCTTCGACCATTCCGCGCCGGTTCTGGGCTGGCATGGGGGGGCGGCGGCGGCCGATGACCTTCTGACCATGGCGCAGCGGATCCTCGGCACGGGCCGGGCCGGGCGGCTCTTTCAGCAGGCGGCGGCGGCACAGGGGCGCGGCGGCGGCCTGCCCGATCCCAACCCCGATTTCCTGAAGATGCTGGAACGCGAACTGGCGGGGTCGGTGGGCGCGGCGACGGCCCATGCGATGGTCTACCAGATCACCGGCGGCGCGACCGTGTCGGTGCAGGATCTCTTGGCCGTGGCGGATGAAACCGCGCAGATCATGGAATATTCCAGCCAGCTGGAACGCCAGTCGACCGAGCTGACCCGCACCGCCGCGCGCCTGCGCGAAGCCAATGCCAAGCTGACCCAGCTTGCGGAACAGAAAGACACGTTCCTGAGCCAGATCAGCCATGAACTCAGGACGCCCATGACCTCCATCCGGGCGTTTTCCGAGATCCTGATGGATGACGAGGTCAACGGCGAGGACCAGATCCGTTATGCGCGGATCATCCATGACGAAAGCATCCGGCTGACGCGGCTGCTCGACGATCTGCTGGATCTGAGCGTGCTGGAGAACGGACAGGTCAATCTGGATATCCAGCCCGGCACGCTGTCGGATCTGATCGACCGCGCGTTGCTGGCGTCGAATTCGGTGCTGCCCGACCGCAAGTTCACCATCCACCGCCAGGGATTCGATACGCCCGTGAACCTGACCACGGATATCGGGCGCTTGACGCAGGTGTTCATCAACATTCTGTCGAACGCGCGCAAATACTGCGATGCCGCCAACCCCGAGATGCGCATTTCAGCCCGGCGACGGGGCGGGCGGGTGACGGTCGATTTTACCGACAACGGCTCGGGCATCCCCAAGAAAAGCCAGGCGCTGATCTTCGAGAAATTTGCCCGCCTGACCGATACGCACCAGGCCGGAGGGGCGGGGCTTGGCCTGGCGATCTGCCGCGAGATCATGCTCAACCTGGGCGGTGACATCGCCTATCTGCCGGGGCAGGGCGGCGCCGCGTTCCGGGTAAGTTTTCCGGCGGTTCTGACCCCGCGCGTGCCGCAAGCGGCGCGATAACGGGGCACGGCGCCGCGGAATGGGCAAGCCTGTCCGGGGGTCAGACCTCTGTGGTGCCGTTGCCGTCGCGGAACTGCATCGCGTGCAGCCGCGCATAGCTGCCGCCTTGCGCCAGCAATTCGGCATGCGTGCCCTCTTCGACGACCCGGCCGGCCTCCATTACGACGATCTTGTCGGCATTGCGCACCGTTGACAGCCGGTGCGCGATGACCAGCGTCGTGCGGCCGGTGCTCAGCCGGTCCAGCGCCTCTTGCACCATCAGTTCCGACCGCGCATCCAGCGCCGACGTTGCCTCGTCCAGCAGCAGGATCGGCGCCTCGCGCAAGAGCGCGCGGGCGATGGCTACGCGCTGGCGCTGGCCCCCCGACAGCGACGAGCCGCGCGGGCCGACACGGGTATCCAGTCCGGCGGGCAGTTGCGGCAGGAATTCATCGACATGCGCGGCCTTGATCACCGCCTGAAGCCGCTCTTCGGTGACGGTCTCGTCGCCCATCACGATATTGTCGCGCAGGGTCTCGTCGAACAGCGCCGAATCCTGGGCCACCACCGAGAAAAGTCGCCGCATCTGCGCCAGATCCATCTGGCGGATATCCGCGCCGCCAATCGTCACGCGCCCCGCTTGCGGGTCGGCCAGCCGGGTCAACAGGGTGAACACCGTCGATTTGCCCGCGCCCGACGGGCCGACCAGCGCGGTCGTCTTGCCCGCTTCGGCGACCAGCGAGAACGCATTCAGCACCGGCTCCTGATCATAGGCGAAGGTGGCGTTTTCGAACCGCAAGGTTTCCTGACCGCGCTCGGGCGGGGGCACCAGCGGCCCGTCGGGCTGGGTGATGCGCGGCTGTTCACGCAGCAGACGGTGCACCCGGTCCAGGCTGGCCAGCACGGTCTGCCAGGCGCCGCTCAACCCGCCCAGCCGGCGCAGGGGCTCGAACAAAAAGGCGATTGCGGCAAAGAAGCTCATGAACTCGCCGACCGTGCGGTCCCCGGCGATGATCTGCCGCCCCGCGAACACCAGCACCAGGCCAAACCCCAGCGCCGCCACCATATCCGACAGTGACCCCATCGCCGCCTGTCCGCCCACGGTGCGCACCTTGGCTTTCAGGAACCGGTTGAGCACCCGTCCAAGCCGCCCGGATTCGCGCGCCTCCAGACCGGTGCGCTGGATCGTCACCACGCCATGAAAGATCTCGTCCAGCCGGGTCGAGGCCATCGCCGAGGCATCGCGTGTCGCGACCCCCATCTTGCGCACCAACCGCTGCATGAAGGCCGCCGGAAGCACCAGAAGGGGCACGCCGATCAGCGCGACAAGGGTCCATTGCACATCCGTGTAAAGCGCGACGCAGACCAGCGCGATGATCGAGATCCCGTCCCGCGCGAATCCCGGAATGATCTTGTCGAAAACGATCGTCAATTCCTGCGTATCACCGCGGACGCGGTCGATCAGATGGCCGGGCGAATGCTCGTGATGAAAGCTCTGGTCGAGCCGCATCAGGTGATCGGTCAGCCGCAGTTGTAGGCTTGTTACCACCTTTTGCGCCACGTAACTCATCAGGATCTTGTAGAGCAACGATGTCACACCCCGGATCACGAAAGTTCCCGAGATCGCCAGCGCGACGAAAATCACCATGCCCGATTGACCGGCAACCAGAACGTCGTCGAACATCGGCTTGAGCAGGGCGCTGACCGCCCCGACCATTGCCCCGTCCACCGCCATCAACAGCATCCCCAGCAGAATATAAGGGGTCCAGCGGCGCACATACTCGCGCCAGAGCCAGCCGGTCAGCGCCCGGTCATGGGCGCGGCGCTGGGCCGGGGTTTCGACAGGAGGCCCGTCGGGCAAGCCGCCGGAAGGGGCGCCGAGGGCAGGCGGGGTCTCTTGGGGTGCCATGCGGGCTCCGCTAATGGTGGCCGACGCCCGCGTATACCCTGCCCGGCGCGCAAGGGAAACAGGCTGTGTTCGGGGCTTCACCCCACCTGCGAAATACGCCAGTCTGGCCCTTGCCCAGCAACCCGGAGGGGTCATGACCCAGGATCAGACGCTTATCTTTTCAATTCTCGCGCTGACCGTCGCGGCATTTCTCTGGGGACGGTTCCGGCACGATGTCGTGGCGCTGGCGGCGCTGATCGCCTGCGTCGTGGCCGGGGTCGTGCCCTCGGCGCTGGCCTTCGAGGGCTTCGGCCACCCGGCGGTGATCACCGTGGCCAGCGTGCTGGTCCTCAGTCGCGCGCTGCAACGCACGGGGGCGGTGGATGCCCTGGCGCGTACCGTGTTGCCCGCGCAAGCCGGGCGTCTGGGTGCGGTCTCGGCGTTGATGGCGCTGGGGGCGTTCCTGTCGGCTTTCATGAACAACGTCGGTGCGATGGCGCTCTTGATGCCGCTGGCGATCCAGTTGTCGGGCCGCCTTGGGCTGGCGCCGGGCCAGGTGCTGATGCCGCTGGCCTTCGGCACGATCCTGGGGGGAATGACGACGCTGGTCGGCACGCCGCCGAACCTGATCGTTGCCGGGTTTCGCAGCGCCGAGGCGGGCGGCCCCTTTGCGATGTTCGATTTCGCCTGGATCGGCCTGCCGGTGGCGTTGGTCGGTGTCGGGTTCGTGGCGTTGATTGGTTGGCGGATGGTGCCGGTGCGTCGCCCGGCGGGCGAGGGTGCCTTTGAAACCGGCGCCTATCTGACCGAACTCAAGGTGCCCGAAGACAGCAAGGCAATCGGTCTGACGCTGCGAGGGTTCGAGGATGAAATGGCCGGGGCGGAATTGCATGTCGTGGCCTTGCTGCGCGGGACGGTCCGGCTCAACGCGCCGCATGGCGGGCGCAAGCTCAGGGCCGGCGATATCGTCGTCGTCGAGGCCGATGCCAAGACCCTGACCGAAACTGCGGCCAAGCATGACCTGGCGCTCGAAGGGCTGGGCGCGCCGGCCGAAATGGACGATCCCGACGAGGACATCGTGCTGCGCGAATTCGCGGTCCTGCCCGGATCGACACTGATCAATCGCAGCGCGCGGCAATTGCATCTGCGCTCGCGGTTCGGCGTGGCGCTGCTGGCGGTCTCGCGCGAGGGGAAGCGGCCGAAATCCCGGCTGGGCACGCTGGCGCTGAAATCGGGCGACCTGATCTTGCTGCGCGGCGCGCCCGAGGTGCTGGCCGATTTCGCGCGCGAAATGGCCTGCGCGCCGCTCGACACGGTGCCGCTGGCGGTGCCTGACAAGGGCCAGGCCTGGACGGCGGCGGCGATCATGGCGGGCGCGGTCGGGCTGGCGGCGCTGGGGGTGCTGCCCGCGGCGGTGGCGTTCACGCTGGGGGTGTTGGCGACGATGATCACCCGGACCCTGCCGCTGCGCGAGATCTACACGGCGATCGACTGGCCGGTGGTGGTGTTGCTGGCCGCGCTGATCCCGGTGGCGGGGGCGATGCAGACCACGGGGGCGGCGGACCTTTTGGCGGGCGCGCTGGTCGGCACGCTGGCACAGGGCAACGCGGTGGTGGCGCTGGGTGTCGTGCTGGTGGTGACGATGTTCCTGTCGGATGTGATGAACAACGCGGCCACGGCGGCGGTCATGGCGCCGATCGCGCTTGGCATCGCCGCAACCCTGGGCGTGAACGCCGACGGGTTCCTGATGGCGGTGGCTATCGGCGCTTCTTGTGCCTTCCTGACCCCCATTGGCCACCAGAACAACACGCTGATCCTGGGTCCGGGTGGGTTCCAGTTCGGGGACTACTGGAAACTGGGGCTGATCCTGGAGGCGATCATCGTGGCGATCTCGGTTCCGTTGATCCTGGTGGTGTGGCCGTTGTGAGAGGCGGGCTTGAACCCCCCGCGCCACCGGGGCGCGGGGGGCGATATCAGGCCGGGATCGACCGAAACTGGCCGTTCCAATAGGCCAGCGCGCCCGCGTCGTCGCGCAAGCGCACCGCGCGGACCCGGCCGATGACGATGGAATGCGTGTCGCGGTCGATCATCTCGGCCACCTCGCAATCCAGGGTCATCGCCGCATCGGACAGCAAGAGCGCGCCGGTCACGTCGGTGATCCAATCGGCTTCTGCATAGCGATCCGGGCCCTTGACGCCGCCAAATCCGGCAAAGCGTTTGGCGACCTCTTCGTGCTCGGCCGCCAGCGCGGACCAGCCAAAGCAGCCGTGCCGGGCCAGCAACGGCCAGGTGGACGAGCCCCGGTTGACGCAGAACAGAACCTGCGGCGGATCGGCGCTGAGCGAGATGCCCGAGGTGACGACCAGCCCCGACCGGTCGTCGCCCGCGCCCGCCGTGATCACCGTGCAATGCCCGATCAACCGGCGCATCGCCTGGGGAAAGGCCTGTGGCAGGGGGATATCCGCCATCTCAGCGGATACCGGCCTTGGCCAGGCGCGGCAGAACCTCGTCGCGGAAATAGGGGAACTCGGCGACGTAATCGACAAACGACAACGTGGTTCCGGCGAATCCGGTCTCGTGCAGGGTAATCAGGCCCTCGGCGACCTGGTCGGGGGTTCCGATCAACGGGAATCCGCCATGCCCCAGCGCCATCAGGTTGCGGATCTGGGCCAGCAGATCGTGCGGGAAGCTTTGCGCATGGGCAAATTGCAGGTTCACCAGGTTGTCCACCGCAGGCCAATCAATCTGGCTCATGATCTGGTCGTGATAATCCTGCGCTTCGGCTTCGGTCGGGCG
>JAGRMK010000423.1:0-22225 GCA_020441345.1 Paracoccaceae bacterium | reverse complement strand
TCAGGTCAATGGCGGGGGTGAACAGGTAGTTGGCGTTCTGGGTCGCGAACTCGCGGCCAAGACCCGACCCCGCGGCGTTCAGGATCGGCACAACGCCATTCACCGGCCAGGGATCGCCCTTGACGCCCTTGAGGGTGAAATTCTCGCCGTTCCAGTCGAAATGCTCGCGGCTGTCCCAGAGCTTGCGCACGATGTCGAACCATTCCTGCGCATAGCCGTAACGGGTTTCGTGATCGTCCGGCAGGGTCAGGCCCAGCGCCTCGTATTCCGGCTTGTTCCAGCCTGCGACGATGTTCAGCCCGGCGCGGCCTTGGCCGATCTGGTCCATCGTGGCGATCTGCTTGGCAACCACGACCGGGTGGTTGGCGGCGGTGTGCACGGTGGCAAAGACCGACAGGGTCTTGGTATGCGCCAGCAGCGCAGTTGCCCAGGTGATCGTCTCCAGCACGCCGCCGTGGAAATCGGTCTCGCCGCCATAGCCGATCCAGCGCGCGATCGGCAGCATGAAATCGATCCCCGCGTCGTCCAGCATCTTGCCCAGCTTGAGGTTGTTGTCCCAGCTGTTGACCCAGCGTTCCGGGGCCTTGCTGACAGTCATCCCAGACGAGCAGTTCGAGGAAAACGTGCCCAGCTTGAAGCCCTTTTTCTCAAGCATCTTGTTCGGTGCCATGGTGTCTCTCCCGTTGATTAGATTTTTGAGCTTAGTTTCAGACTTAAAGTCTATTTGAAAGTTAGGTATTGTTTTCGCCTTGTGTCAAGACACTTTGAGCGCAAGCATGCGCGGCATGGATTTCAACGAAAACGGGAGGTGTGGGTGGACGACAGGAAAGCGGCGACCGGGGGGATGGATTTCAAATGGCATCTGTCGGCAAACGATGCAGAGATCGCGACGACCGAACTGGAATTCGCGCTGATGCGCACGTTCGAAAGTTTCGGACGCTGGCAGGCCGAGTGCCTGGTGGCGGCGTCGGGCCTGACACTGAGCGGACCCGAGAACGCGATTCTGCACATCATCCGCATGAACGACCGCGCGAAGTCGGTCAAGGACCTGGCCCGGCTTACCAACCGCGACGACATTCCCAATATCCAGTATTCATTGCGCAAGATGCTGTCCGAGGAGTTGATCGTGAAAGAGGGCACGAACCGGACGGGGGTTGTTTACCGGGTCACAGACAAGGGGCGCGCCGCGACCGATACCTATTCGGTGATCCGGCGACGGTTACTGGTCGACGAACTTGCAGGGTTGCCGGATTTCGCCAAGCGGCTGGAGGCGGCGACGAAGACCCTGAACATGCTGTCGGGAATCTACGAGGAAGCCTCGCGGGTTGCAGCGACACACCGCCGCTGAGCGCGGGGGTCTGTGGGCCGGGGTCAGGGTGCGGGCGGCGTACCGGTCGCGGTGGGCCGCGTCACTGACACCGGCTGTAGGTCGTGGTCTCGCCATAGAGGTCGAGAACCAAGCTGCCGTCAACCTGTGGCCAGAGTCCGATCTGGCCGTCCCATGTCGACCCCTCGCCGGAACAGGTCGTGGTATAGGTGTTCACCGCGCCCGCGACGGTGCCAGTGACCTGGCACTCGCTTTCATAGAAGGTGATGACCGGCCAGGCGATGTCCAGCGCCAGCTCTCCGCGATAGTCGGAACTGCAGGACGTGCCATCATAGCGGCCATTGATTGCCTGCGCATCGGCTGCGGTGGCCAGACCCAGTGCCGCGAGGCCAAGGGCTGCGCCGGGGATGTTGAACAGTGACACGATGAACATCCTTTTGATGGTGACTCGGAAACGAAGACTGGCGTCATCCTGTCGCGTCCCGAAGCCTGAGGCAATGGGTCTCATGCCGCCAGTGCATTTACCGGCCCGCACCTCGCGCCGAGTCGTGCCGTGCGGGCCAACCCGGTTCGGCGGGCAACCGGAACCATCGCAACCGGTCCCGCGATGCGGCGTGCCGGTTGCCTTGACGGCCCCTGAGCGGGGACCGATCAGCTATCCGAATTCCTGATAGCCAATTCGGCGACTAGAAATTGTTCTCGGGGTCGGACCACGGATACTCTGTCGTGACAGACGATCCATGCGCAAAGGGCCTTTCCATGACCGGTTATCCAGATCTGCACCTGTTCATCGGCGGCGCGTGGAGAAAGACGGCAGACACCTTGCCGGTCGTCAACCCGGCCGATGAAAGCGTGCTGGGGGCTCTGCCGGTCGCCAGCAAAACGGATCTGGACGACGCGCTTGACGCCGCCGCGAAGGGGTTTCGGCTTTGGTCGCGCACCGCGCCGCGCGAACGACAGGACATCATCCTGCGGGCCGCGCGCATCTTGCGCCAGCGCGGCGACGAGATCGCGCGCCATATCACGATGGAACACGGAAAACCGTTTCACGAAGGGCAAGCCGAGGTCATTCGGGGCAGCGAATTTCTGGAATGGGACGCGGGGGAATGCCTGCGGCTTTATGGGCGCGTCATTCCGGGTGCCGAAGGCATTCGCCACACCGTCCTGCGCCAGCCGATCGGCACGGTTGCGGCCTTTGCGCCGTGGAACTTTCCCATGAGCCAGCCCGCCCGCAAGATCGCCGGGGCGCTGGCTTCGGGGTGTTCGGTGATCCTGAAAGCCGCCGAGGAAACCCCGGCCGGCGCGTTGCACATCGCCCGCGCGTTTCAGGAAGCGGGGTTGCCCGACGGCGTGCTGAACCTTGTGTTCGGTGTTCCGGCCGAGATTTCCAGCTACCTGATTCCACAAGACCAGGTGCGGCTGGTTGCATTCACCGGATCGACGGCGGTCGGACGGCATCTGACGGGGCTGGCCTCGCAGCACATGACCTCGGTGCTGATGGAACTGGGCGGACATGCGCCGGTGATCGTCTGTGACGATGTGGACCCGGTATTGACCGGGCAGGTGGGCGCCAGCCGCAAGTATCGCAACGCCGGGCAGGTCTGCACCTCGCCCACGCGGTTCTATGTCGCGCAGTCCCTCTTCTCCGCGTTCACCGACAGTTTCGTCGCCAGAGCCAAGGGGCTTGTGGTAGGCGACGGGTTGCGCGCCGGGGTGCAAATGGGGCCGGTCGCCAACGCGCGGCGGCTGGAGGCCATGCAGGTGCTGGTCGACGACGCGGTGTCCAAGGGCGCCGAGTTGCGTGCGGGTGGCCGGCGCATCGGCAACAAGGGCTATTTCTTCGAGCCGACGGTTCTGGCCAATGTCCCCGACACCGCCAAGATCATGGACGAAGAGCCCTTTGGACCGATCGCCATCCTGAACCCCGTGACGTCGTTGGACCACGGCATCCTTGAGGCCAACAAACTGCCCTATGGGCTGGCGGCCTACGGGTTCACGCATAGCGCGGCGAACGTGGACCGGATGATGTCCGATGTCGAAGCCGGGAACCTGTCGATCAACACGCTGGAAGCCTCGTTGCCCGAAACGCCCTTTGGCGGGGTCAAGTGGAGCGGCTACGGACGCGAAGGCGGCGAAGAGGGGTTGCACGCCTACACGGTGGTCAAGAACGTGTCGCATCGCATGGCCATCGGGTGATGAAAGGGTTCGGCAGACGGGCCAGCCATACGAAAACGGAATACCGGATTTCGCAGCCATGCGTTGCTGCAATTCCGCCCGAACAGCATCCTGTCCCCACCAACTTCATGGAGGTTTCCACGTGATCGACCGTTCATTCCCGACCCTGCGCCGCACCGTCACGGCTTTCGGCCTGACCCTGGCGCTGGCCCTGCCGGCATCGGCCACCGAATACCGTCTTGGCCTGATTACCCCGCCCAGCCACATCTGGACCCAGGCCGCCCAGGCCTTTGCGACGGACCTGTCCGAGCGCACCAGCGGCGCCGATACGGTGACCGTGTTCCCGGCCAGCCAACTGGGCAACGAGGCGCAGATGATGCAGCAGTTGCAGACCGGAGCGCTGGACATGGCGTTCCTGACGCTGGCCGAAGTGTCGAACCGCGCGCCCGATTTCGGCGCCTTCTATGCGCCCTATCTGGCCGATGATATTGCCCATGCCGGGCGCATCCTGCGGTCGGAAGCCGCGCACGGGATGCTGGACCAGTTGCCGCAGACCACCGGCGTCGTCGGTGTCGCCTATGGCATGGCGGGGCTGCGCCAGATCGTGTCGCGCGGGGCCGTGGCCTCGGCCGCCGATCTGAGCGGGCTGAAGATCCGCATCACGCCGTTCACGCCGATTCTCGATTTCTACAACCTCGTGGGGGCCGCCCCGACGCCGATGCCGCTGCCCGAAGTCTATGACGCCCTGGCCAACGGGCAGGTCGATGCGATCGACATGGACGCTGAACTGATCGTCGCGCTGCGGTTCTATGACCACGCGCAGACCATCGTGCAAAGCGATCACATGATGTTCCCGATGGTCGGCCTGGTGTCGGGCCGGGTCTGGGCTGGCCTGTCCGAGGACGAGCGCGCGATGATCGGCGACCTGATGGCGCAGCACGTCGATGGCACCATCGACACCTATGTCGAGATGGACCCGCAATGGCTGGAAACGCTGCGCGGCGTCGATGTTGACTATGTCGAAACGGATGCCTCGTTCTTTGGCGATGTCGTCGGTCAATGGGACGCGATCTGGTCCGAGCGCTCGCCCTCGCTGCCGGCGATCCGGGCCGCGGCCGACAGCCTGCGCTGATCTGAAACCGAACCGGGTGCCGTCTGCGCACCCGGTTTTACCTTGCGATGCACAGGGGGCTGTCGATGCTGGCACGGATTTCCTCGGCTTGGGCGACATTTGAACTGACCTTGGCTGCCTTGCTGGCCGTCGCCGTTTCGGCCCTGATCCTGCTCAACGTGGTCACGCGAAGCCTGGGTGCGGCGATCTACTGGGTCGATGAACTGGCGATCTATTGCATGGTCTGGATGGCGTTCCTCGCGGCCTCGGCCGCGCTGCACTACGGCAATTCGGTTGCGGTGACCTTGTTTCGCGACATCCTGCCCGAGCGGCCAAAGCGCCTGCTGATCAAATTCGTCGATCTCGTGGTTCTGATCTTTGCCCTGGCGATGCTGTGGTTCTGCTGGCTGTGGTATCGGCCCGACGCGCTGATCCGGGCCGGGTTCGATATCCAGAGATTTCAGGGCGCGACCTTCAACTTCATCTATTCCGAACCGACAACGACGCTGGGCATTCCCAAGTTCTGGGTCTGGCTGGTGATGTGGTTCTTTTCATTCGGAGCCTTCGTGCACAGTCTGCACAACCTCTTCGGCGCCTCGGGTTCCAGAAAGGACGCGTCATGACGCCGATCGTTTTTGTCATCGGGCTGTTCACCGCGGTGCCGATCGCGCTGGTTCTGGCGATCACCGCGATCTGGTACATCTTCGAGAGCGGCAACACCGTGCTGGTGGAAAGCCTCGCGCAGCAAATGTTTTCGGGCATCGAAAGCTACGGGCTGCTGGCGATACCGCTGTTCATGCTGACCGGCGAGTTGATGAACGAAGGCGGCATGACGACGCGCCTGATCAATGCGGCCCGGGTGTTCGTGGGCGGGGTGCGGGGCGGGCTGGCCTATATCAACCTGCTGGCCAACATGTTCATGGCCGCGATCATCGGATCGGCGGTCAGCCAGATCGCGGTGATGAGCCGCGCCATGGTTCCGGTGATGGAAAAAGAAGGGTATAACCGGGGCTTTGCCGCCGCGACCACCGCCGCCGGCGGGTTGCTGGCGCCGGTCATTCCGCCATCGATGATGTTCGTCATCTATGGGGTGATGGCCCGGTTGCCGATTGCCGACATGTTCATCGCGGGGATCGTTCCAGGCGTGCTGCTGGCGTTTTCCTTTGCGCTGGTCATCATGGTCATCGGCTTTGTCCACAATTTCCCGAAAGGCGCGTGGATGGACCTGCGCGGCGCCCTGCGCGCGCTGCGCGATTGCCTGCCTGCGGCGTTGATCCCGGTGGCGATCATCGGCGGCATCATTATGGGGATCGCCACGCCCACCGAATCGGCGGCAATCGCCTCGCTGATTGCCTTCCTGATCGGCTGGCTGGTCTACAAGGAACTGAAACCGGTCGAATTGTTCAGCCTGTTTCGCCGCACCGCTATCAATTCGGCGATGGTGATCTTCATGATCGCGACCGCCAACGTGTTCGGCTGGGTTGTCGTCTATGAGGCGATTCCGCAAAAGCTGGCTGCGCTGATCACCAGCGTCACGCAAGACCCGTTCCTGTTCCTGCTGATCGTGAACCTGCTGTTGCTGATGGTCGGCATGCTGATCGACGGCATCGCCGCGATGATCCTGGTAACGCCGATCCTGCTGCCGATTGCCATGACCCATTACGGCATCGACCCGTTCCAGTTCGGCGTCATCATCAGCCTCAACCTGGTTCTGGGGCTGCTGACCCCGCCGGTGGGCGTCGGGCTTTACGTGGCCTCGTCGATGAGCGGCGTCAAACCGGGCGAGATCATGAAAGGCCTGTGGCCTTTCCTGCTGGCGGTGATGACGATCCTGATCCTGCTGAGCTATTTCCCCAGCCTGACGACCGCGCTTATCTAGTGCGGGCTCAGCGTGCGCGCGGCGGCCTTGAGCGCGGCCAGGACCTCGGCCCCGGCGGGCGACAGACGGTCGATGCCGCGGTGCGAGACCCCGACCGGGCCAGAGCCGAACGGCACCGTCCAGTCCAGCCGGGCCAGAGTGCCCGATGCGATGTCCTGTTCGGGCACATGCGCGGGCAACAGGCTGATCAGATCGCGATGCTGCAAGATCGCGCGGTTGGTCAGGTAAGAGAGCGATTCAAAGATCGTCGGTGGATGAAACTGGTCGCGGTCCACGAAAAAGCGATCCATTTGCCGACGCAGCGTCGTTTCCAGCGGCGGCATGATCCAGCCATAGGGTTTGAGATCCTCGAAATGCAGGCCCGGTTGTCCGGCCAGCGGATGCTGCGGGCCGACCACGGCGACAATGCATTCGTCAAACAGCTTTTCTTGCGTGATCTCGTCGCGGTGGCGATGCGTCGGCAGGCGCCCGACGACCAGGTCGATCTCGCCGGAGCGCAGCGCGGGCATCAGCACCTCGTTGGTGCCTTCGATGATCTTCAGCGCCAGGTTCGGGCGTTCCGCCATGGTCCGCTCGACGGCAATCGGCAGCAACCGGGGCGAGGCCGCCAGCAAGGTGCCAATGACCACCCGTCCGCTGGACCCCTCCATCAGGTCGTCCAGTTCCTGTGCGGCATTGCCGACCTGTGCGAAGATCAGCTTGCCATGCCGGATCAAGGTTTCGCCGAACACGGTCGGCACCACGCCCCGATTGGTGCGTTCGAAGAGCTGGACTTCGAAATCCAGTTCCAGATCCTTGATCATCTTGGTCGCTGCGGGTTGCGAGATGTTCATCTCGGCGGCGGCGTTCTGGATGCTGCGATGCTTGCCGACCGCCACCAGAAGGCGCAGTTGCTTGAGCTTCAGCCGGGTCAGGACCCGCTCGACGATGCGGGTGTGGCGGGTGGCCATGGATCTCTCCTCAGAAGGCGGCGGCGTTGCGCGGGGCGTCATCGTGCTGTCCAGGATCAACGCGGCCGCGGACGAGCGGCGCAGCGGATCGGCCAGACCCCGACCCTGGATGATGGCCTGAAAATGGCCGAAACGACCCTCGGCATCAATCCCGGCGGGCTGTGCCCGCCCAGATTTGAACCCGTGTTCCGCGTGTCGCGGCATAACTAAACCGGAACCCGGGCGGCGTGGAGGTCCAATTGCGTTATATCTGATTGCCAAGAAACGATTTGGCTTTGTGCCGGTTTTTTGGTCCAACAAGGCCATATGGCACCGGGGTTCGGGTGGATGGCCGGGATGGCTCGAGGAGACGATCATGCAGTATTCAAGGCTCGACGCAAAGGATTACGCGCGCGAACACATGCGCGGGATCTGGGCCGCGGCGCTCAATCCCTTCAACCCGGACCTGTCGCTGAACGAGGCCGGGTTGCGCGCCAACATTCGCCACTGGATCGACGATCTGGGCATCGAGGGCCTGTTCATTGCCGGCAAGCAAGGCGAGTTCTTTTCGATGTCGCTGGACGAGCGCAAACGCAACTTTGACATCGCGGTTGACGAATGCGGGGGCAAGGCGGGCACCATCATGTCGGCGTCCGACCAGAATTTCGACACGGTGCGCGCTCTGGCCCGCTACGCGCAGGATTGCGGCGCCGATTACGTCGTCGTTCACGCCCCGGTGCTCAGCTTCGTGCATGATCGCGGCGAGGTCTTGTATCAGTATTACAAGACCCTGTGCGACGAACTCGACATCGGCATCGCGATGTGGAGCCACCCGGATTCGGGTTATCTGATGACCCCCGAGGAATGCGCGCGCATCGCCGACCTGCCGAATATCGTGGCGATCAAGTATTCGGTCCCGCGCGAGATGTATGTGCGTCTGTCGCATATGGTGGGCGACACGATTCACGTCTCGACCTCGGCGGAAGACGAGTGGCTGGACAATATCGAGGAGCTGGGCTGGAAGCTGTATCTGTGTTCCTCGCCGCCCTATCACCTGCAAACAAAGAACGACCGGCGGATGCATGAGTATACGCAACTGGCCTTTGCCGGGAATTTCGCCGAGGCGCGGCGCGTACGCGACAGCCTGAACCCGGTGCGCGAGGCCATGCGACGCGCAAGGCCCGCCGACAAGCCGCAGGCCTTTGGCAAATATTGGCAAGAGTTGCTGGGGCAGGTTGGCGGGCCGGTGCGCGCACCGATGCTGAACCTGAGCGACGCGGAAAAAGAGATCGTGCGCCGCGAGTTCGCCGGCTGCGGCCTGACGCTCTGATCCCCGGTAGGCGCCGATGATCCCCGGCGAGGGATACGCCATCGCCTCGGCCGCGCTCTATGGTCTGGCCGGGGTTGCCATCGCCGCCGGGCGGGGCCGTGCGCGGGGGGACAACGGGGTTTTCCTGTCGATCCTGGTCACCACGGCGCTCACGGTCTGGCTCTGGCTGGGGTGGGGGCGTGGCTGGCCCACGGGCGAAGGGGCGACGCGAGGTCTGGTGCTGTTCGCGCTGGCCGGTCTGGCCTCGACGATCCTGGGCCGTGTGGCCCTGTATCGTGCGACCGAGAGGATCGGCGCGGTCGGAGCCAGCCTGTTCCGGCGACTGATCCCGGTGTTTTCGCTGCCCGTGGCCTTTGGCCTGCTGGGCGAAATCCCCGATGCCGGGGTGCTATTGGGCGGTGGTCTGATCCTGGCCGGTGTCCTGTCCTATTCCGGCCTGCCATCGGGGCTGGGGGCGGCATCCGGGATTCTGCTGGGGACGGGGTCGGCCTTGTTCTATGCGCTGGCCTATAGCCTCAGACGCCTGGGCATGGACGCCGTGCCGGACCCGGCGCTGGGGGCGCTGGTCGGCGCGGCGGTCGGTGTCGTGGGGATGCCCGCCCTGGCCGTGCTGCGTCGGCAACGACGCGTCGCGCTGCGGGCCCTGATCGTGGATCGTGGTCGCTGGCACTGGCTTGCGGCCGTGTCGCTGGGCGCGGGGCAGACGCTTCAGTTCTTTGCGTTGCAAGGCACCACGGTTTCGCGCGTGGCGGTTCTGGGGGCGCTGGACCTGGTGTTTTCGGCGGCGCTGGCGGGTCTGGTTCTGCGCAGCGAGCACCTGGACTGGCGGCGGTTCGGCCTGTCGGGCGGATTGGCGTTGCTGGGAACAATGATCGTGTTCTGGTGATTCCGTCGGGGGGGGGGATTGCTATTCCATTTTCGGATGGCCGGTTTCGTTGAAATCACTCACCCTGAACGCGCCGCTACCCTAGTCTGAGGGTCAAGACCCTCTTTTCGATACCCCTCGCACCCAAGGAGCACCCATGAACCCCCATCCCAGTCTCAGCGCCTTCAACTTCCACAAATGGGTTGAGGACAACGCCGATCAATTGCGCCCACCGGTTGGCAACAAGTTGCTGCACAAGGACGGCGACATGATCGTCATGGTGGTCGGCGGGCCGAATACCCGCGTCGATTTCCACGACGACCCGGTCGAGGAATGGTTCTTTCAGGTCAAGGGCGACATGGTTCTGAAACTCGCTGATGGCGGCAAGATCTATGACCTGGTAATTCGTGAAGGCGAAGTGTTCAAACTACCTGCCCATGTTCGCCACGCGCCGCAGCGCCCGCAAGAAGGCTCGATCGGCATCGTCGTCGAGGCCCCGCGTCAGCCCGGCATGAAAGAAGGGTTCGAGTGGTATTGCTTCAACTGCGAGGGCCTGGTGCACCGCGTCGAGGTTGCGCTGGAAAGCGCCGACGGCATCGTGACGGAGTTGCCGAAGATCTACGAGGCCTTCAACAGCGATATGGAAGCCCGCACTTGTCCGAACTGCGGCACCATCCACCCGGGTCGCGGCAAACCGCCCGAAGGCTGGGTCACGCTCTGACCTTCTGACCGGGTTTCAAGCCCGCCACCGGACATGGATGGCGGGTTCCCGGCTTCTCGGCGGCCGTGATCCGGTGGTTCAGCCCCCTGTGCCCGTGGCCCCCGGCTCCGCGATGCCCGGCCCGGCCCGGCGCCAGGCGGTTGGCGTTTGTCCGACAACACGCAGGAATTCGCGGTTGAAGTTGGATTTCGATGCGAATCCCACGGCAAGGGCGATCTGGAGGATGCTCTGATCCGTCCGGTGCAACAGGCCACAGGCCTCGTGGATCCGATATTCGTTCACGAACTGGGACAGGTTGACACCGCACAGGCGGTTCACGGCCTCGGACACCCGGCGGTCGGGCAGACCGAGGCGGCGCGCCAATCTGCGCAGGCTCAGATCTTCGGAGCGGTGCAGCCCCTCGTCCGCGAACAGCGCCTGAAGGCGGGTCAGCACCTGTGCATGATCGGCCAGGTCCGCCGGATCCGAGGGATCGGCGGGTGCGGGGGCTGCGCTTGGTTCCTCTTCGGGCGCCGACCGGCCGAAACCCGCCGCGATCCCGACAACCAGAAGAAAAGCCGTCTGCACGAAGGATATGACATGCCCGCTCATGCGCCCGGCGTTGCGGATGAAATCATAAAAGATGACGGCGTCGGTCAAGGCTGACGCGATCAGGGTCGCGCCGATCAACCCCATCGCCAGACGGGTTTGCCGGGAATCGCCGATCGGGGCCAGGGCAGGCGCGTCCTGGTCGCGGATCACGGGAATCAGGATCAGCAATCCGAACCCAAGATAGGCCAGCGGGATCATCAGGTCCGCCGCATCGGGCGCCCAGAACATCGCCGCCCAGGTCGCGGCCACAGGCACGAAGGCCCCGAGTTGGGACGGGCCCAGTCCGCGCGCCAGGGCGCGATAGGCCAGCCACGCGCAGGCCGGGATCAGCGCGGCGAACAGGCCGATGGCCAGGCGCAGCGTCTCGATCCCGTAGCCCCAGCGCAGCGAAACCAGGATCGATTGCGCCAGATACAGCGCGACCAGCGCCGCGAACAGCCGATTCGCGGGGCCTTGCATGTCGCGCGTGATCACCAGGCGCGCGAGAACGGCCGCAAGGGCGGCGGTGGCAAGAAAACTGACTGGAATCATGAGCATCGTGCGGAACCGGATCGAGAACGAACGCGGTTTCCCTAACCCGGATCGCGATCCGGGACGACCTCGAACGTGATCGAGGACGCAAGTCAGGCGCAAATCGGCAATCAGCAGGGGGAGGGTGACAACAAAAGGACATATCCCATGAACACGATTTTCAAGATCGCCACCGCGGCCATGGTCGCTGGGGGGCTGACCTGGGCGGCGTGGACGCTGACACGGCCGCCCTATGCCGGGCAGGTCGGCATCGCTTATGGCGACGCGCTGGCCCCGCTAAGGCAGCAGGACATCGCGTTCCATATCTGGTATCCCGCCGATCCCGGTGGGCGCGAGGTAATGGTCGGCGGCAACGGCGTGTTTCATGGCACGCCCGCCGGTCGCGGCGCGCCACATGCCCAAGGTCGCTTTCCGCTGATCGTCCTGTCACACGGCGCAGGGGGAAACGCCGGTCAATTCGGCTGGATCGCTTCGGAACTGGCCGGGGCGGGTTTTGTTGTGGTCCTGCCAAACCACCCGGGCAGCACATCGGGCAATGCATCGGCGGCAGAAGCCTTGCGGATCTGGGAGCGACCGCAAGACGTTACCGCCGTGCTGGACGAGATCATGCGAAATCCTCAGGATTATGCGTATATCGACCCCGACCGGATCGGCGTGCTGGGGTTTTCGGCGGGGGGATACACAGCGCTGGCGCTGGCCGGTGCCCGGGTCGATCCGGCGCGGCTTTCGGCGTTTTGCGATGACGGCGGGCGCGGGATGTCGGATTGCGATTTCTTCGCGCGGTTCGGCGTCGATCTTCATTCCATGGATCTGAGCCCGGCAGGCCAGGTGCTGCGCGATCCGCGCATCAGCTTTGCGGTGGTCGTGGACCCGGGCATCGTCGAAACCCTGACGCCGCAGAGCCTGCGCGCGATCGACCTGCCGCTGCTGGTGGTCAACCTCGGCGATGAAGACCGGGTGCCCGCGCCGGTCCATGCGCGGGCCCTGTCCGAAGCGGTGCCGCGCGCCCTGTATCGACTCGTGCCCGATGCGACGCATTTCAGCTTTCTGGCCGAATGCAAGCCGAACGGTCCATCGATCCTTGAAGCAGAGGGAGAGCCTGACCCGCTTTGCGCCGATGCCGGCGGGCGGTCGCGCGCCGATATCCACGCCGAGCTTGTGACGGCCATCACGGCGTTTGTGGCAGCGCAGGCGGGCATCGCGCCACGGCATAGGGACGGCGTATGAAACCGGTATGGGTCACGGTCTCCGCCCGTCTGATGATCGATCGAGCGACGGGGTTCAGGCAGGATGTTCTGCCACTTGCAAAGGCGCAAACCTGCCCGGCACCGGTCAGCTGTTCACGGATCCGCGGGCCCGTCCGCCACCGAGAGACACGCCTCCTTGAAACCCAGGTCATCGGAAAGCTTTGTCGTGAACTCCAGCAACCGGGATGCCACGCGATTGTCCTCGCCGGGGGACATCAACGCCGTCGGGCCGAAAACCGTCACGGCCGCCAGAAGCCGCCCGGTATAGTCGAACACCGGGGCCGATACCGCCGAGATCCCCGGTGTCGGCATGTCCGTCGCCGCGCCATAGCCCCGGTCCTGTGTCAGGCGGATGGTTGCGTCATAGGTGTCGCGATCCACCCGGTAATACGCGCGCCGGCTACTTTCCGAATCGGCGAATTCCTTTTCCAGGACGGCATTGGTTACTGTGTTTGGCAGGAAGGCGCGGAAAACATGACCCGCGGCTGTCATGGTCAGAAACAGAATGCCGCCGACGCGGCTGTTGAAATTGATCGGATCGAGCGATTCGACGCGTTCGATGTGAACGATCGTGACGCCATGTGGTCCCCACATAGATACCGAAATCATCAGCCCAAGTTCATGTGCCAAGTCCGGAAGCCTGCGCAGAATGTCGCGAAATCCGTCCTGGGTTCTCAGCCGAACCAGACCGAGTTTAAGCGAGAAAGGCCCGAGCGAATAACCGTTTAGCTCAGACCGCTCCAAGAGACCGGTGTTGCAGAAGCTGACCAGATAGGGATGCAGTTTACCGGTCGCAATGCCGGTGATAGCCGACAGATCCTTGAGCCGGAGAAAGCCGCCCTGCTCGACAAAGGCAGTCAGGATCTTGCCGCCAATCTCGATCGATTGAACGCCGCGTTGCGGTTTTCCCGTGCTGAGATCATTGGTGCTCATGGCTCTCTTGTGTCGGTTGGCTTCGATCTTTTCAAGATGGCAATGCGCCCCATGGCTCATGGGTCAACCGATTGTCTGCGGTGGCTTTCGCGCCGATCCGGACCCGTCGCTTTGTGATCCAAGGGGGCGCCGGCGACCCGCGAATGGTATTTGCGGTGTCGCCCCCGCCGAGGCATTCGTTGTTTCAGAATTCGCCTGGGGAGCGGGCGGGCAACGCCCATAACCAAATGAAACCAATTGGTTAGACCGATTTCTTTTGCCGGGTTCCCCGGCGGAAAGAAAACGCTTGATTTGCCGGGCGTCTCGGATAGCTTGTTAATGACTAGCGCGCTAGGAAATCTGGAGGAGGATGAAATGCGTTTTGAGAACTTGGGCGGCAAGGCCCTGGCATCCATGATGTTGCTTGCATCGCTGACGACACCGGGCCTCGCGACCGAAACGATCCGGTTGACCACGGTCTCGGGCTATCCCGCGACGGCCGACTGGGTAAAGATGTTCGAGGAATCGTTCGTTCCCGCCGTGAACGAACGCCTCGCCGCAACCGGAAACTACGCAATCGATTGGGTCTATGGCTGGGGTGGATCCATCGTCAATCCGCGCGGCGAATTCGACGCCATCGAGGCCGGGCTTGCGGATATCGGTGTGGTTCAGACTGTCTTCCATCCCGACCGTCTGCGCGCCTTCGATATTGCCTATGCAACGCCCTTCGTGACGACCGACCTCGATCTGATCACCCGGACGGTCAACGATCTGACGGTGCAGTTCCCGGAAATGCTCTATGGGTTCAGCGACAACGGGCAGATCATGCTTACCACGCTGGCCGCCGTGGACAATTACCAGATCCTTCTCAACGGCGAGTTCACGGGGCCGGAGTCTCTGCGCGGATTGCGGTTGGGTGGGGCGGGTATGAACCTGCGCTATATCGAGGCGGTCGGGGCCACCGGGGTTTCGTCCGGGCTTGCCGATTTCTACAACGGCATATCGACCGGCATCTATGACGGGGCGATCGTCTGGGCCACCGCTGCCCGCGCGTTCCGCCTGTACGAGGCCGCGCCGACCTATGTGACCGTGGACTTTGGCGGCGTGAACTCCATGGCTCTCGGTGTCAACGAGCGTGTGTGGAACGGGTTGCCCGAAGAGGTCCAGGTGGCGCTGCGGGATTCGGCCGAAGTCTACCGTCATGCGCTGGCGCGCTATTCGATGGATGAGGCCGCCGCAGCCGTTGCCGCGATGGTTGCCGACGGGGCAACGGTGGTCGATGTCAGCGACGAAGATCGCGCCGCCTGGGCGGCTGGTCTGCCGAACATCGCACAGGAATGGGCGGCCGAAGTGGAAGCCCGGGGTGCGCCAGGGCATGAGATTCTGAGCGCCTATATCGCCGCCATGGAGGCCGCCGGCCAGACGGTGTTGCGCGACTGGTCTGCACAGGACTGAGTGATCTCCTCGTATCTGGCTCGGCGTGGTGCTACCCCGCCGGGCCGCCTCTGACCGGGTGGACCGACAGATGACACTCCTGATAACCCCCGCAAACCGGATTCTGGCCAGTATCGGAACGGTTCTGATCTTTCTTCAGATGCTGCTGATCTGTTCCGATATCGCCGGTCGTTACCTGTTCAACCACCCGCTGCCCGGGGTGCTGGAGGTGATCGAACTCACCATCGTGGCGATCGTTTTCCTGCAACTTCCCAATACGATCGCGACCGGAAGCCTGGTTCGTTCGGATGCGCTGTTCACCAGATTGACCCGGACGCGCCCCCGTGTGGCGAAGCTGATGGATATCGTCTTCAGCCTGACGGGCGCCTGTGTGTTGTGGATCATTGCCTACGGGATCTGGTTCAAACTGACGCTCGCCATCGCGCGCAATCATTTCACCGGCAATCCGGGCGTGTTTACCGCGCCGATCTGGCCGGCCTTGCTGTGTATCCTGATCGGCAGCGCGTGGGGCGGGCTGAATTTCCTGCTGATCGCCTTGCAGATCAACACCGGTGTCACGGACATCAAAGAAGGGATAGCCGAATGACCGGGCTCGAAATCGGGGCGATGTCGCTGGTTGCGATGGTCGGTCTCATCTATCTGGGGATGCATGTTGCGGTGGCGCTGTCGGCGGTGTCCTTTGTCGGCGTTTATCTGGTAAGCGGCAATTTGCACACCTCGGTGAGCCTGCTGACCTTCGCGGCCAAGGACAGCATTTCCAGCTATTCCTTCGGCGTGGTGCCGCTGTTCGTGCTGATGGGCATCTTCGTGTCCGAGGCGAATATCGGACGTGACATTTTCGTGGTCGCCAATGCGATATTCAAACGCTTCAATGGCGGGCTGGGCATCGCGACGGTCGCCGCCAACACCGTCTTCGCGGCGATAACCGGGATTTCCATTGCCTCGGCAGCCATCTTTACGAAGATCGCGGTGCCAGAGATGATCCGCTACGGCCACACGCCCCGGTTTTCGGTCGGCGTCGTCGCGGGCAGTTCGGTTCTCGGCATGCTCATTCCGCCGTCGGTGCTGCTGATCGTCTACGCTCTGGTTGCCGAGGTTTCGGTCGCGGCGATGTTCACCGCCGGCGTTCTTCCCGGCCTGATCCTGGCAACGTTGTTTTGTCTGCTGATCATCGGTCTCACGCGGTTTTTCCCGAAGTTCACCGGCGTCCCAAGGCAAGACCCCGGCGCAAGCGACGGGCAAAAGCTTGGGTTTCTGGTCGGCCTCAAATTGATTGCCCCGGCGGTTTTCCTCATCGTCGTCGTGCTCGGCGGGATTTATGGCGGCGTTTTCACGCCGACCGAAGCCGGGGCTGCGGGGGCTTTCATCGCCATGCTCGTTGCGCTGGTGAAAGGGCGCCTGAGCCCCCGCAAATTCTGGAACATCCTGGCCGATTCCGGCAAGATCACGGCGTCGATCCTGTTCCTGATCATTTCCGCCAGCATGTACAGCCGCATGTTGGGGGTCGCGGGTATTCCCAGCCAGCTTTCTACGCTGATCAATAGTCTGGATGCCAGTTTCTGGGTCATCCTGAGCATCTACGTGCTGTTGATGGTCTTTTTGGGAACGATCCTCGATTCCACATCAATCATTCTGGTGCTGGTGCCGCTGTTCCTGCCGATCTTCAACGGGTTTGACGCCAATCTCATCTGGATCGGCATCATTACCGTTCTGGGCACGGAGATCGGACTTCTGACACCGCCTCTGGGCATTGCGTGTTTCGTGATCATGGGCTCGTTAAACGATCCGACGATCACCTTGCGCGATATCTTCATCGGTGCGACGCCCTTTGCGCTTGCCATGTTCGTCGCTCTGCTCATCGTCATCCTGTTCCCGGCGCTGACCCTTATCGGTTGATCGACCAGCGTCGCCCCGCCGCGGAACCACAGAAAGGCCAATCGACCCATGTCGCACGACTTCATCAATCCCGTCCGACAGAAACTGAAAGACGGAAAGAAGACCGCTGGCGCGTTCCTTCAGATCCCGCACGGCACACCGACCGAGATCTTTGCGCAGGCCGGGTTCGACTGGCTGATCGTGGATATGGAACACGCGCCCGGCGACTATACGACCTTGTTGGCGCAGTTGCAGGCGATCAGCGGAACCGGCACCGTGCCCTTCGTGCGTCCGCACTGGAACGATGCCGTGGCGATCAAGAAAATCCTGGACTGTGGCGCGCAGGGCGTGCTTGTGCCCTATGTGAACACCGGGGCCGAGGCCGGCCAGGCGGTCGCCGCCTGCCGGTATCCTCCGGTCGGGATCCGGGGCGTATCGGGAAGCAACCGCGCGGCGCGGTATGGCCAGAACATCAAGAATTATCTTGAGGCCGCGAACCGCGAGATCACCGTGATCATCGCCATCGAGACCCGCGAGGCGATGGACAATCTGGATGACATTCTTGCGGTCGAGGGGCTGGACGGCGTCTTTATCGGCCCGATGGATCTGGCGACCAATCTTGGCCACTTGGGCAACCCGTCGCATCCCGAAGTCTTGCAGGCCTTCGCCGAGATCGAGGCCAAGGTTCTGGCAACCGACAAGTTTCTGGGCACCCTGACAACCACCTGGGACCGAACCGTCGAGTGTTTCGACAAAGGATATCAATGGCTGATCGTCATGCAGGACGGCTCGACCCTGGTAAAAGCGGCCAACGAAATGGCCGGCAAGATCGCCGCGCTGACCGCGGGCAAATGACAACCGATGGACCGGGGCAGGGGGCGCACCGCTTCATCTGCTCCTGCAAGGATACCGAAATGGGGGACCGAAAATGGCAACTCGCTCACTTCTGACACCGGATTACGCGCACAACATGCGGATCCTCGGGCACTCGGACCAGGGCGGGCGCGGGGATGGCGTGCAGGTGATGGTCTCGGGCGGCTACGCCTATGTCGGCCACCTGTTTTCTAACGGCTGGTCGGTGATCGACGTGCGCGACCCGCGCAATCCGCAGTTTGTCAAACACTATCCGCAGCCCGGCGCGACCTGGAGCCAGCACCTGCAAACGCATGGCGATTTGCTGCTGGTGGTCAACATGAAGGACATGTTGCGCGACGACGGCGTCCAAACCGGCGACTATTACAAGGGCTCGATCGGTGACAAGATCGACACCTCGGGCGGCGACGGGTCCTATTCGGCGGGGATGCGGGTCTATGACATCTCGGATCGCGCCAACCCCGTCGAGATCGGATTCATGCCGCTCGAAGGGCTGGGCCTGCACCGGATCTGGTATGACGGCGGGCGTTGGGCCTATGTCTCGGCGCTGCCGCCGGGGTTCACGGATGACATTTTCATCATCGTCGATCTGGAAGATCCGACCAACCCGAAACCGGTCAGCAAGCTGTGGCTTCCGGGGATGAATGCGGCGGCGGGCGAAACGCCCGACTGGGATCCGAAATACCGCTATGCCCTGCATCATGCGATCGTAAAAGGCGATCTGGCCTGCGGGGCCTGGCGGGACGGCGGGCTGACCACCATGGATGTCAGCGACCGGTTCAACCCGAAGATCCTGAGCCATGTCAACTTTGCCCCGCCCTTTGCCGGGGGCACCCACAACGCGCTGGCCTTGCCCGACCGCAACCTTCTGGTGGTGGTCGAAGAGGCGGTGTTCGACGATCTGGAGGACGGCGTCAAACGCAACTGGATCTTTGACATCACCAACCCCGCCAAGCCGATCAGCATCGCCACCCTGCCGATTCCCGATGACGCGGACTATGCCAGCAAGGGCGGCCAGTTCGGGCCTCACAACATCCACGAGAACCGTCCCGAGAGTTTCCAGAGCTCGGACATGGTGTTCGTGACATACCAGAATGCGGGGCTTCGTGTGTACGACATCCGCGACCCGTTCCGGCCCAGGGAAATCGCCGCGCTGGTTCCGCCGGCCCCGACAAAGCTGATGGATCATCGGCCGAACCGGCCGCTGGTCATCGACACGACGGATGTGTTCGTTGACGAAAACGGCCTGATCTACATCACCGATTTCAACGCCGGACTCTACATTCTCGAGATGGACGATGGCCTGCTCGACTAGGACCAAGACATGAAGAACGTCACCATCATCGGCAAGCTGCATCCGGCTGGGCTGGAAATACTGCATCGTCACGGCGGACTGATCCTTTCGGAATTCGCCGATCCCGCGGTTCCGATCCCGCCTGAAAAAATCAGCGAGGCGCATGGCTTGCTGATCCGTACCGGCACGCTGACCGAGGCCGATATTCGCGGTGCCACGCAGTTGCAGATCGTGTCGCGCCACGGCGTAGGCTGCGACAATATCCCGGTCGATGCCCTGTCGGCCCGCGGCATTCCGGTGGCCATCGTCGGCCCGGTCAACGCGATCTCGGTGGCCGAGCAGACCATCGCGATGCTGCTGTCGATGGCCAAGCGGATCACTCCCTACGATCTCGCTGTGCGTCAGGGGAACTGGGAATTTCGCAATTCCCTGGCGGCCACGGAGGTGTCGGGAAAGACGCTGCTGCTGCTTGGGCTGGGCCGCATTGGGACCGAGGTGGCAAAACGCGCGCGGGCCTTCAACATGTCGATCCTGGTCTATGATCCGTTCTTGTCCGAGGAAACGGTCGGCATGGCCGGTGCAACCAAAGTAACGGACTGGAAAGCGCTGCTCGGCACGGTCGATGTCCTGAGCATTCATCTGCCGCTCAGCGAAGCCACACGGAATATCATTGATGCCGACGTTCTCGCGGCGATGAAACCGACGGCCATCGTGTTGAATGCGGCGCGCGGCGGGCTGATCGATGAACAGGCGTTGTTTGCCGCGTTGAGCGGGCGAATGATGGCGGGCGGCGCCGGTCTGGATGTGTTTGACCACGAACCGCCCCGGCCGGACAATCCCTTGCTGAGCTTGCCGAACGTGGTCCTGAGCCCGCACAGTGCCGCCATGACCGAGGAAAGCGCCCGGAGAATGAGCGAGGTTTCCGCGCTCAATATCATCGCCGGACTGGAGGGCGCGCTTGATCCGGCGCTCATCTTCAACCGCAAGGCACTGGGGCAAGAGGCTTGAGATGAACACCGAAATTCCAACCGAATTCCATATCGCCTGGCTGGACTGGACCCTTCCGATCCACTGGAATTATCACGCCTGGCTGATGGTTCTCTGCTGGTTCGTTCTTGTGCCGTTTGGCGTGATGTCGATCCGGTATTTCAAGAACAAACCGACACCAAGAGGGTTGCCGCGCGGCGTGGGCAAATTCGACCGGTTGTTCATCTGGTGGATCATGCACATCTGGACGCTCTACACGGCGATAGCCCTGTCGCTTCTGGGCGCGGCGGTCGCGCTTGTTACCTCGGGCCGGTTCAGCGGATCCCTGCATGCGTGGTTTGGTGCTCTGACCATCATATTCGGCACGCTGCAAATCATCGTTGCCTGGCAACGCGGATCGCATGGCGGCCACAACCACCTCAGTTCCGATCCAGCGGATCCGTCAACCTGGCGCGGCGACCATTTCGACATGACGCCCCGGCGGCGCTGGTTCGAAGCCTATCACAAACCCGGTGGATATCTTGCGCTCTTCCTTGCCACCGGCGCCGTGGCCACCGGTCTGATGCAATTCTGGATGCCGCTGATTGCGGTTGCGCTGCCGCTGCTGTTTCTGGGGATCTTTGCGCTTGTCGTGGTTCTGGAAGGGCGCGGGTATCGTCACGATACCTATCGGGCCGTGTTTGGCACCGACCCGGATCTGCCCGGAAACAAGATGCGGGCAGGGGAGTAGACGCCAGCATTCACGGCCCCCGTGGTTGTGCAGCACAGGCGGAACTCTTGGCGCCGCCTTTCTGCAAACGTCTTTGGCCCGAAGCGTGGGAAACGCCATCGGGCCAAAGCGCGCGGTTCTGCACGTGGATCGGGTCAGGGGGTGATTTCCTGCCCCGAGGCGGGTTGCCGCAGTCAGCCCAGAGTGGCGTCCCACCGCGTCTTGACCTCGGGCCAGTGTTTCAGCCCGCCCGCGCGCATCGGTTCGGCGCTACCCGCCGGGACCAGCGCCTCGATGGCCAGCGCATAGGCCGGGGTCTGTTTCCAGGAGTCCAGCCAAGGGCCGATCTGGGGATACTGGGGACCCCAGAACCCGTCCATGCCCAGCCGGTCCAGCCGGTCGACATAGGCAATCAGGGCAATGTCGCGCAAATCCGGCGCGTCGCCCCCCAGCCAGGTCTTGCCGTCCAGTTCGGCGTTCAGATCCGACAGCAGGCGGCGCACATGGACCAATGCCTGCCCGATATAGATGGACTGCAACCCGTTCAGCAGCAGATCCTTGCGTTTCGCACCCATCACCGGGTCCGGGAACCTGGCGGCCAGCGCGTCGATCTGTTCGGGCGTGGTATTGGCCAGAATGGTGTCGCGCGCGGCGGTCGAGAAGGTCAGCGTGTTGATCGCGGCATGTATGGCGAGGCAGCGCAGCAGCCAACTTTGCGCAGAAACCTTGCCCGCGCGGTCCGCAGGCATCAGGGCCGCGCCGTTGTATTCACGGTCGAGATACTCAAGGATCAGCGAGGATTCCGTGACCACAAGCCCGTCGTCCACCAGCGTCGGCACCACCGCATCGCGGTTCAGCTTTTGATAGGCCGGGTCGAATTGCTCGCCTTTTTGCAGGTTGACGACGCGGCTGTCATAGTCCAGCCCCATGACCGCCATGCCGATCCGCACCTTTTGCGAACAGACACTGGTGGGCGCGTGATAGAGGGTCAGCATGGCGTGTCCTTTCAGAAATTGACGCGGTCGCCGCCCTTGAGACCCAGCATCTCGCGGGCCTCGTCAGGGGTTGCGACGGCGTTTCCAAGGTCTTCGATGATGCGGCGGATCTTGGTGACTTGGGCTTCATTCGACTCGGCCAGTTCGCCGCGCGAGATGAACAGACTGTCCTCAAGCCCGACGCGCACATGGCCGCCCATCTGGCTGGCGGTCACGGCCATCGGAATTTGCGACAGCCCGGCCGACAGCACCGACCAGCGGTAATCCTCGCCGAACAATTTGTCGGCGGTGCGTTTCAGGAACACGAGGTTTTCGACATCCGCGCCGATCCCGCCCATGATGCCCATCACGAATTGCAGGAAGATCGGCGCTTTGAAGTGGCCCTGATCGGCCATCGCCTTGAGGTTATAGAGGTGGCC
>JAGRMK010000422.1:449-2016 GCA_020441345.1 Paracoccaceae bacterium | reverse complement strand
CAGGCCATCATCGCCTCGCCCACCGGAACCGCCCGGATGCCGACACACGGATCGTGGCGCCCCTTGGTGACGACCTGGGTCTCCTCGCCATCGACGGTCACCGAGGCGCGCGGCTGCAGGATCGACGAGGTCGGCTTCACGGCGAAGCGCACCACGACATCCTGCCCGGTCGAGATCCCGCCCAGGATACCGCCGGCATGGTTCGAGCCATAGCGCGGGCCGTCCGCGCCCATCTGGATCTCGTCTGCGTTTTCGACGCCGGTCAGGGCAGCGGCACCAAACCCGGCACCGATCTCCACCCCCTTGACCGCATTGATCGTCATCATCGCGGCGGCCAGTTCGCTGTCAAGCTTGGCATAGATCGGGGCCCCAAGACCGGCAGGCATGCCGCGCGCCGTGACTTCGACCACGGCACCCACAGAATTGCCGGCCTTGCGCAACCTGTCCAGATCGTCGGCCCAGAGATCGGCGGTCTCGGCGTCCGGGCTCCAGAACGGGTTGGTATCGATCGCCGCCCAGTCGAAGCGGCCGCGGTCGATCCCGCGCGGCCCCATCTGAACCATGTAGCCAGTCACCGACAGGCCCGGCACAAGTTGCGCCAGAACCTGCCGCGCCACACCGCCGGCCGCGACCCGTGCCGCGGTTTCCCGCGCGCTCGACCGACCGCCACCGCGTGGGTCGCGGATCCCGTATTTCTGGTAATACGTGATATCGGCATGACCGGGACGAAAGGTCCGGGCAATGTCGGAATAGTCCTTGGACCGTTGGTCGGTGTTGCGGATCAACAGCTGAATCGGCGTGCCCGTGGTCTTGCCCTCGTAGACGCCCGACAGGATCTCGACCGCATCGGCTTCACGGCGCTGCGTGGTGAACCGGTTCTGCCCGGGTTTGCGGCGGTCCAGCCAGGGTTGCAGATCGGCTTCGCTCAGCGGCACGCCCGGCGGGCAGCCGTCCACCGTTGCCCCCAGGGCCGGCCCATGGCTCTCGCCCCAGGTGGTGACGCGAAACAGATGACCGAATGTGTTGTGCGACATGGGGCGGCGCTTCCCTGACTTGGACTGACCGCCTCTTAAAGCAATGTTCGGCGGCAAAAAAGCCCCCGTCCGGTAAAGAGCGCCGACAGAAAATGTGAGCATCGCCTGAAATGGCTTTGACACAATAATGCCGTTTCTGCTGTGTTGATATGCTGCCCGAAGCGACAGACACCGGAGCACAGACTCCGGATACAAGGGAAAGATCGAATGCGCCCCATTTACCGAGCCAGTCTCGCCGCCCTGTTCCTCAGTTTCATCGGCGTTCCCGCCATGGCCGAAGTCACCGGCGGAACCATCACCAAGGTTGACGCCGAAAGCCTGACCATCACGCTTGACGACGGTTCCGTCTACAAGCTGAACAACGAGTTCGACTTTTCCGCGCTCAAGGCTGGCCAGGAAGTCCAGATTGCCTATGACGAAGTGAACGGCGAGAACGTCGTGACCGACATGGACATCGGCAACTGACACCGTGCTGCGGGGCCGGGTCGGCCGGCCTCATGCACCGGAAACGCCTCACGCCCAGGCGAGCCGGT
>JAGRMK010000422.1:0-408 GCA_020441345.1 Paracoccaceae bacterium | reverse complement strand
GCCCTCCACGATGTGGAAGAGCGAGCGGATGATGCCGCCATGCGTGACACAGACCGTCGGCCGGTCGAGCGTTGCCAGCCAGCGGCGGACACGCCCTGCCAGCATGGCATAGCTCTCGGCAGACGCACCGGGCGGACGGAAATTCCACTTGTCGGCTTCACGCATGGTGGAGGTGCCGGGCGTCACCGCGTCCAGTTCCGGGAAGGTGAAGCCTTGCCACTCGCCAAAGCTCAGTTCTTTCAGAAGTTCGTCGGTTGCATAGACCGACGGATCGAGACCCATGTTGCGGCGGATCCGCTCCATGGTCTCGCGGGTACGCCGCATCGGGCTTGCAACAAAGCGGTAGGAGGCCGGATCGCCCTTGATGAGGGTGGCCAGGCGCTGCCCGTTGGCATCGGCCTGGGCCTG
>JAGRMK010000421.1:4322-5619 GCA_020441345.1 Paracoccaceae bacterium | reverse complement strand
GCGGTCATCGTCGGGATCAGGTGAAAGGACTGGAACACCACACCCATGTTGCCGCGCCGGAACCGCGCCAGCGCATCCTCGTTCATCGCCGTCAGGTCATGCCCCAGGGCCCGCACCGAGCCGCCGGTCGCACGCTCCAGCCCGCCCATCAGCATCAACAGCGAGGATTTTCCGGACCCGGACGGCCCGATCAGCCCGACCGACTGGCCGCGCTCAACTTCCAGAGAGATGTCGTGCAGGATATCGACAGGGCCGGCGTTGCCCTGCAAGGTCAGGCAGGCATCACGCAGCGACAGAACGGGTTCACTCATGCAAACAATCCTTTGGTATGCTTCCAGCCGATATGGGGGTTTTGGCGCGGGGGGCAAGCTTCTGCGCGCGGTGATTATCTGTGTTTTCACGGTTCTGGCGGGTTTTTCCGTCGCACAGGCGCAAACGGTGCGGATCGCGGCACTTGGCGATTCGCTGACGCAGGGCTACGGCCTGTTGCCCGAAGACGGGCTTGTGCCGCAGCTGGAAAACTGGCTGCGCGCGCGCGGACATGATGTCGCGGTGCTGAACGCGGGGGTCAGCGGCGATACCACGGCGGGTGGGCTGTCGCGGCTCGACTGGACGTTGGCCGATGACCCCGACGCGATGATCGTGGCTTTGGGGGGCAACGATTTGCTGCGCGGCATCAACCCGGCGCTGAGCCGCGCCAATCTGGACGCCATCCTGTCCCGGCTGGACACCGAAGGAATCCCGGCGCTGCTGGTTGGCTTGCCCGCGCCGGGCAATTACGGCCCCGAGTATCGCGAGGCGTTCCGCGCGATGTTCCCGGAACTGGCCGAAACCCATGACGCGGTGCTGGTGGCCGACATGCTGGCGCCGCTGATGGCGCGGATCGAGGCCGGAGACGCGCCGGGCGCGGTGTTCCAGGACGACCGGATCCATCCCAATCCGTCGGGCGTGGCGCTGGTCGTCGAGGCGCTTGGCCCCCAGGTCGAGGCGCTGATCGCGCGGGTCGAGGCGGCGCGGGGGGCGTGACCCGTGGGGGGCGGCGCCTCGGGGCATCGAGCCCCTCGGCGCCGGTGGGGCCAGCCCCACGCCCCGCTCAAGGGGGCGCTGCCCCCTTGAGGAACCCTGGGAGTATTTGCAGGCAAGATGAAGCCGATCAGGGCGCCCGGTTGGCACGGATCAGGTCGGCGGCACGTTCGGCAATCATGATGGTGGGGGCGATGGTATTGCCGCTGATCAGGCTGGGCATCACGCTGGCATCGACCACGCGCAGCCCCTCTATGCCGTGGACGCGCAGCGC
>JAGRMK010000421.1:0-4130 GCA_020441345.1 Paracoccaceae bacterium | reverse complement strand
CCATCAGCACCGGCAGATCGCGTGGGTCGGACAGGTATCCGGGGTCGATGCGCGGTGGCTGTGCGGGATGCGCGGACTCGAGGCCGACGGAGCCGCGTGAATGGGGCCGGAGCACGCAGACGTGACAGGAGAACCCGTCTCGGACGGGCTGTTTGCGCGGGTGGTCGTCGACGCCGCCGATCACGAAATGCAGTTGCAGATCGGGGCGCCGGAGGGCCGGATCGGATTTGAGGAACGCGCCGGACTCGGCCATCGGTGAGGTGAACAGCCCCTCGCCGTTGCGCCACCGGGCCAGCCCCGCCCGCGCCAGCCGCAAGGGCCCGGCGGGCCCGAGGCCCGGGAGATCGGGGCGTGTCGAGGCATGGCCGATGGTGTAACCGAGATGATCCTGAAGGTTCTGGCCAACGCCCGGCAACTCATGCGTTACGGCGATCCCGTGGGCGCGCAGCGCATCGGCGGGGCCGATCCCCGAGAGCATCAGGATTTTTGGCGAGCCGAAGGTTCCGGCGCTCAGGATCACCTCGCGGCGGGCGGTGATCGGCTGGCGCACGCCCCCTTTGCGCAGGATCACCCCCCTGGCGCGCCCGTCCACGATCGCGACCCGTTCGGCGAGGCGGCGGGGCAACACCGTCAGGTTTGGCCTGCCCATCACCGGATGCAGATAGGCTGTTGCCGCCGAGCATCGTTCACCCTTGTGTGGGCCGTCGTGGAATTGCGTGACCTGGTAGAGGCCCGCGCCCTCTTGTGCAGGGCCGTTGAAATCCGGGTTGGGGCGGATATGCAATGTTTCGCAGGCATCGAGGAAAGCCATGCTGATCGCGCGCGGTGCGTTCTGGTCGGTTACGCCCAGCGGGCCGCCGGTCGCATGCAGCCCCGAGGCGCCGCGCGCGTTGTTCTCAGCGCGCAGGAAACAGGGTAGGCACGAGGCCCAATCCCAGCCTTCGGCGCCCTGGTCGGCCCAGCCGTCATAATCGGCGGGCTGGCCGCGCAGGTAGAGAATCGCGTTGATCGACGATGAGCCGCCCAGCGTCGTGCTGCGCCGCCCGTTCAGCCCCGGCTGCGGCACGGTGCGGAATGCCCGGTTGTCGATCTTCGGGCGTCCCGAGATCATCGCGGCAACGAGGGGCGGCGCACGACTCGGCAGATCGCACCCGGTGCCGTCCGCTTCGATCAGGCAGACGGTGACGGTCGGATCCTCGGACAGGCGCGCGGCGAGCACGCAACCCGCCGAGCCGCCACCCGCGATCACATAGTCGAACTCCATCTGCGTCTCCTGCCGTGCTGGATCGGGCCCGTGCGCGCGCGCCAGAGTGTCACGACAGGATTACGGTCGGGTAAACCGGCTCACGGCGCGGCGAAACCGGGGGCGAGACGCATTTCGCCGGTCGCGATGCCACGGCAGTTGCGGATCGGTGCGCCCAGCCGCTTTTGCGCGGCCGGGTGCTGCGCGTCCAGCACCCCGGCGCGCGCCAAAAGCGCGGTGATCGCTGCTTCCGAGGCCCGCGTGGTGCCATCGAGGATCTTCAGCGCGATTCCCAGCTTCTGCCCGGGGAGAATTGCGATGAACACGGCCTCGGCCCCGGTCTTGATCGCCACGGTGCCGCCCATCGCCCGCATCAGCTCTGTGCAGGCATGGGTCTCGCCCGCCACCAGTTCCGGGTGTCGGGCCATGGCGTTGCGCAGCTTGACCATCGCCGCGCCGCGCGTGCCGGTGCCATCCGCCGCCGCGAAACCAGCCATGGCGCGCGCGAGTCCGTGCAGCGAGGTGGCGAAATTCGGCGCCGAGCAGCCATCGATGCCATAGCCGGGGCTGGCTTCGCCGGTGACTTCCTCGAAGGCCTGGCGCACCGCCTTTTGCACCGGATGATCGGGCTCGACATACTCGGGGCCGCCGCCAAGGTGCTTGTTCAGCATCAGGAACCCGGCGTGCTTGCCCGAACAGTTGTTGTGCAGCTGGCAGGCCGAATCGCCGGTGCAGATCAACCGGTTACGTTCGGTGATGTCATAGGGCTCGTGGGCGCCGCATCGCAGATCGGCTTCGGTCAGGTCCATCTCGGCCAACCAGCGCGCCACGGACTCGGTGTGGATCGTTGCGCCCTGGTGCGAGGCGCAGGCCAGCGCCAGTTGCCGGTCGGTCAGCCCCGCACCCGCCCCGGATTCCAGCAACGGCAGGGCCTGGATCATCTTGCAGCTTGACCGCGGGTAGATCAGCGCGTCGGGATTACCCCAGGATTCAACCACCCTCCCAGTCTCGTCGCAGATCACCGCATGACCCAGATGCTGGCTCTCCAGACGGCCTCCGCGCCACAGTTCAACCATCGGCACAGCACCGATTCCCACGTCATTCACGCCAAGCCTCCATCACAGATGCGCAATTTTCCGCCAACAGGGGTTTCTAAGCCCCCGAAAAACGCGGTATGAGGCAATCTATCGGGCCAACCCCAGTTGCGCCAGTTCAAAGCCTTGATAGAGAAGGCGGGTCATGGGGTTGCGTGTAACAGGCTGGAGGCTTTGAGGCAGATGGCAGCATCGTTCAAATTCGGCGCCGCAGGTTTGGCTTTCGCGCTCGTCGCAAGTAGTCTCACCGGTGCGGGTGCCGTCGCCCAGGAATCGACCAACCGGGTCGCCGTGGAAACCGCGTGGAGCGTCTTTGTAGACGGCAATCCGCGCGAATGCTGGGCCGTATCGGCGCCCCGCGAAACGGTTAACACCCGGGATGGGCGCGCGGTGTCAGTGCGTCGCGGCGATATCCTGATGTTCGCAACCTATCGCCAGGGGCAGGGTGCGGTGGCCGAGGTGTCGTTTACCGGCGGATATCCCTTTGCCGAAGGATCGACGGTCGAGGTGACGATCGGCACCGATACCTATCAGTTGTTCACCGACGGCGAATGGGCCTGGGCCGCGTCGCCCGAAGAAGATGCGCGCATCCTGGATGCGATGCGGCGGGGGCAGGATGCGGTGCTTGTGGCGCGGTCTTCGCGCGGCACTCGCACACAGGACACGTTCAATCTGTTCGGTCTGACCGCCGCGACCGAAGAGGCACAGCGCCGCTGCGCCGAATAGGCGCCGTGCGTCAAACTCTTTGCGCCGCCGGACTGTTCAGCCCGGCGGCTTTTTCTTATATTCGGGGCATGTATTGCGCCCCTACCATAGACCCCCGGTGACCCAATGACCGCAACGGCCCCTATCACGCAGGATGTGCTGACCCTTCCGCGCAAGGCGCCCGAGGGGGGCAAGCCCAACCTGATCGGCATGACCCGCGACCAGCTGCGCGCGGCCTTGATCGAGCAGGGCACACCGGAAAAGCAGGCCAGGATGCGCGAGGGCCAGATCTGGCAATGGCTCTATCACTGGGGGGTGCGCGATTTCGCGTTGATGACCAATCTCGGCAAGGATTATCGCGCGCTGCTGGCCGACAGGTTCTCCATCCGCCTGCCCGAGATCGTCACCCGCCAGGTTTCGGCCGACGGCACGCGCAAATACTTGTTGCGCATCGACGGCGGGCATGAGGTGGAAACCGTCTATATCCCCGAAGAGGGGCGCGGCACGCTCTGCATCTCGTCACAGGTCGGCTGCACGCTGACCTGCTCGTTCTGCCACACCGGAACGCAGAAACTGGTGCGCAACCTGAGCGCCGCCGAGATCGTCGGGCAGATCATGATCGCGCGCGACGATCTCCAGGAATGGAACACCCCCGGCGCCGCGAAACGCGAGGATCGGCTGATTTCCAACGTCGTGCTGATGGGTATGGGCGAGCCGCTCTACAATTTCGACAACGTGCGCGATGCGATGAAAATCGTCATGGACGGCGAGGGCATCTCGCTCTCGCGGCGCCGCATCACCTTGTCGACCAGCGGCATCGTGCCGGAAATCGCCCGAACCGCCGAGGAAATCGGCTGCTTGCTGGCGATCAGCTTTCACGCAACCACCGATGCGGTGCGCGACCGGCTGGTGCCGATCAACAAGAAATGGAACCTCGAGGCCCTGCTGTCGGCGCTGCGAGACTACCCGCGCCTGTCGAATTCGGAACGCATCACCTTTGAATACGTGATGCTCAAAGGGGTGAACGATTCAGACGAGGACGCGAAACGCCTGGTCCGGCTGATCCGCGGCATCCCGGCCAAGATCAA
>JAGRMK010000420.1:2864-3049 GCA_020441345.1 Paracoccaceae bacterium | reverse complement strand
CCGGGCCCGCCGGGGGACTGCCGGGTTCTGGACGCGGATGCCCTGGCCCGATCCGGGGCGCTGGCGGTGATGGCAGATGGGCGCATGATCACCGCGCAAGAGGTCGCGGGCGACCGGCTCTGGACCCGGTGACGGCAGGGTTGGACGACGCGCGGCAACGGTCTGGATGTGGCTGTGCGGAGCCT
>JAGRMK010000420.1:0-2787 GCA_020441345.1 Paracoccaceae bacterium | reverse complement strand
CGCGGATCCCGGTCGTGCCCGTTGCGCTGCGTCGTCGCGTGCCAATCGGTGCTGCGAATCACAAAATTCTGGCCAGATTGATCCTGTTTTGTTACGCAGGAGGAAAACAAACAGGCAAAACAATGAGCAGTGTTTCCGGGTTCAACGGCGTGTATGCCGTGGACTGGGCGCAAACCGCGCCTGGTGACGAATGGGGTCTGAGCCCTGACTTCATGGCCGTGGGCATGTCGTGGCGGTGGCGCGGCAGGGCGCGCAGGCTTGACGCCCCCCGTGAGACCTTGTGGCTCGATACGCCGATTGATCGCGCCGATCCCCGGCAAAAGGCCCGTGCCCGGATGCGGCGGCTTGCGCTGGCCGAGATGCCGGACGAAGCGCGCGACACTTCCCAGGCCGAGCCAGAGGCCCAGCCCGATACGCTTTCCCTGACCGATGGACATCGGGTGTTTCATGCGCGACTCGTGCGCCACGACGGGCGCCTGCTGGCGGTGTTCCATCCGCTGATGCCGCCCGCCGATCACGAGTTGTGGATCTGTGCGCTCAACCTTGCAGACCCCGCCCGCCCGCGCCGGATGGGCGTGATCTGTTTTCTGCCCGGAACGCGGATCGCCACGACGAAGGGGCCACGTGCCATCGAAACCCTGGAGCCGGGCGCGCTGGTGGAAACCCGCGACAATGGCGCGCGCCCGGTGATCTGGCGTGGCGAGACGCGGCTGTCGGGGGCCGAGCTTTATCTCTATCCGCATTTGCGCCCGTTGCGGATTCGCGCGGGTGCGCTGTCCGATCAGCGCCCGCAAGAGGATCTGCTGGTCTCGCCCGGGCACCGGTTGCTGATGCCCGCGCCCCACAGCGCCTGGAGCGACGGTGAGGTGCTGATCGCGGCCGAGGATCTGGAGGACGGGCGCGGGATCCGCCGCGATTTCACGCTGACCTCGGTGCGTTATGTGCACCTGATGCTGGAGCGGCACGAGATCCTGACCGCCAACGGCCAGCCCTGCGAAAGCTTTCACCCCGGGCTCGCGGATGCACGCGTGCTGTCCTGGCATGCGCGGTCGCTGGAAAAGGTGCACGCGGGTCTGGCCTCGGATCCGGCGCGCTATGGCGAAACGGCGCGGCGCTGCCTGGATCGCGGCGAGGCCGAAATCCTGCGGCATGCCTTGGCCTGAGGCGGTTGGTGCCTAGCCCTGGGCGCCCACCACATAAAGCGCGTATCCGGCCAGCATCGCCATCCCGCCGATCCGCCCGATCCCGCCGCGCCATCGGATCAGCGCGATCAGCACCAGGGAGACCAGCACCATGACCGGCAGATCGACGATCACAAATCGAGGCGCCACCGGTACCGGTTCGACCAGCGCGGTCAGGCCCAGGATGCCGAGCACGTTGAAGATGTTCGAGCCGATGACATTGCCGATCGCCAGCCCCGACTGACGCCGCAGGGCGGCCACCAGCGACGTTGCGAGTTCGGGCAGCGAAGTGCCCAGTGCAACCACGGTCAGGCCGATGAAGGCCTCGGACACGCCCCAGTCGCGGGCCAGCGCAACCGCCCCGTCCACCAGGAACCGCGCCCCCAGCAGCAGCCCCGCCAGTCCCGCTGCCGCCAACCCAAGGGATGCCCAAAGCGGCATCGGCGGCGCGACAGGGGCCTCGATGTCTTTGGCGCCGCGAAACGCGGCCACGAGATAGAGCACCAGTCCCGCGACCAGGGCCGCGCCGACCCCGCGCCCGACTTCGCCCAGCCAGAACACCGGCACAAGGGCAACCGCCGCTGCCAGCATCACCGAAAGGTCACGTCGCAGCCCCATATCCCCGGTGCGGATCGGCCAGACCAGTGCCGCAACGCCCAGGATCAGCAGGATATTGGCGATGTTCGAGCCGACGACATTGCCCAGCGCAATCTCTGGCGTGCCCCGCAGCGCTGCATCCAGCGAGACCAGCAACTCGGGCATCGAGGTGCCGAAACCGACAACCGTCAGGCCGACCAGAACCGGCGGCAGGCCCAGCCGGGCGGCCAGCCCCAGCGCGCCGCGCACCAGCACCTCGCCACCGACAAACAGCAGCGCAAGCCCCGCGCCGACCATCAACCCGTCATTCATGTCCATTAAATCACAATCTGATATGCCAATGACGCAGCCAGCGTCTGAGGCGGATGATCAACGCCGATACGACCGGTCGCAGGCGCGGCAGGTCGATCGCCAGCAACAGCAGGCCCAGCGGCACCATCCAGAACCCCAGAACCGGCAGGAATCCCACCAGGCCACCGCCGATCAGGGCTAGCGCGACGGGCACCCTGACCAGCCTGCGACCGGGGTCGGTCAGGCCAGACACCCCGCGGGCGATTCGCGGCAGCCGGGTTTGGATCCGGCTGATCTGGCGATGAAACCGGCGGTATTCGCGATCCATGAACGGTGTTCCCATGGCAACCCGGACCCGCGCGTTGCGGGGCCTGGGCCGCAGGTATGATTGCCCTCCGCGTCGCGCAAGGGGCGGACGGTTCGCCGCGTCAAAGAGAATCCCCGGCCCCGGTCATTGACACCGGGTTTCGGGCGTATATAAGCGCGCCGTTCGGGTGCCCTTGGCTATTGTCTGGTGGCGCCCGGCTTTTCATTGGTGTTGGTGGCCCCCGCAAGGGGATGCCTGTCGCCCTTCGGGGAAAGGACAACGCCCTTCTGCGCCAAAGGCCGGACCCGGATTGCGGTCTGGTCGGGGGCAAAACCGAAAGAAGGAGATCAGCCGTGACCAAACGCACGTCTGCCAAGTACAAGATTGACCGCCGCATGGGCGAAAACATCT
>JAGRMK010000027.1 GCA_020441345.1 Paracoccaceae bacterium | reverse complement strand
AGAGCGCGGGGCCGTTGTTCATTGCCGACACCCAGATCAACCCCGAACCGACCGCCGAACAGATCGCCGAAAGCGCGATCGGCGCGGCGCGGCACGCCCGCCGGTTCGGGGTCACGCCCAAGATCGCGCTGTGCTCGCATTCCCAGTTCGGCACGCTGAACACCTCGTCGGGGCGCCGGATGCGTGCCGCGTTGGAAATCATGGATGCCGCCGGGCTCGATTTCGAATACGAGGGCGAGATGCTGGTCGATGCCGCGCTGGATCACGACTTGCGCAGCCGGGTATTTCCGCATTCACGCCTGACCGGCGCCGCGAATGTGCTGATCTTTTCCAGCACCGACGCGGCGGGCGCGGTGCGTAACATTCTGAAAACCCGCGCCGGCGGGCTCGAGGTCGGGCCGGTCCTGATGGGTATGGGCAACAAGGCGCATATCGTCACCCCGTCGATCACCGCACGCGGCCTGCTGAACATGGCGGCCATCGCCGGCACCCCGGTCTCGCAATACAGCTAAGCCTGCCGATTTGCCTGGGTGTTGCCCAACGACAACACCCAGGCACTATCCTGTAAAAGCGGGCCGAGTTTGTCATAGGTCAACTTCGCTCGCCTGCTGCGGCTGCATAGTGCGAGCTGGGTGGGATTCCTGATTCGATGGGGACTCACGCAACTGAGGAACAGGAGCGGGGACTAACCCTGGGCTCTATTGACACAGGAGTGTGAAAATGAAGACGATTTCTCTTGGTATCGGTGCATTGCTGCTGACGGCGTCGACGGCCATGGCGACTGGCCCCGTGGTCACGCCGCAGTATCCGGTCGTTGTAACGCCCCCGGCGGCGCCGTCGTGGGCCGGGTTTTACGCCGGTGGCAGCTTGGGCGTTGGCTCGGCGAACTACGACCTGGGCGGGCGCTATACCAACCTGGCCCCGGTAGACATCGCGCTGAACCTGCCGGACCTGGGTGGCCAGGGCGGGTTGTTCGCGCTGCAAGGCGGCTACAATTTCCAGCTTTCCAGCAGATGGGTGGCTGGCGTGCAACTGGACGCGACGGTAACGAATATCGCAAACGACACGTCGCTGAGCGTTGCCATCGGTGCCAACACGTTGAACGCAAGCTACGATCTCACGGTTCGGTCGATGTATACTCTGGGTGGTCGTATCGGCTATCTGACATCGCCCGATACCCTGGTTTATGGCCTGCTCGGCGTTTCGCGCGGCAACTTCGAAGGCAGCTATGCCGCGGACATCAACGGCACTCCGCTTGTCAACGGGTCGTATGACTTCTCGCTGAACGGCGCGGCAGTTGGCGTCGGCGTCGAGACCCGTCTCAGCGACCGGACCACTCTGGGCCTTGAGTATCGCTACAACCACATGGAGCGGTATTCTTTCTATGACGGCCCGGCACTTGGCGGCAATCTGGAAGTAGGCTTCGACACCGCGGTCCACACCGTCCGCGCGATGGTGAACGTGCATTTCTGATCCGGTCTTCACCCGGATTTCGACCAAGGGGCGCGCCGTTTCGGGGCGCCCCATTCGTTTGTGCCGTGCTTTCGACGAAGAATCAGATCTGCAAAGCCACATGCCAGAGGTTTGCAAACCCTCGCCCCACCCCACCGCATTCGGCGTCGTTTCCGCAAGTTTGCAAATGTTTGCTGCGGCCTTTTGCCCCTTTCTGCAAATTCACGCGACGCAACCGGGCTGTCATTCGGTAACAGCGTTGCGAATTTGGCCTGACCTCGCGTAACTGTCTCCAACACGAGGAGGAAGTTTCCATGAGCTATGCCGACGTTTATCGCCGCTCGGTCGAGGACCCCAACGGGTTCTGGCTGGAACAAGCCCGCGCCATCGACTGGGACAAGGCCCCCGAACGCGCCCTGTTCGACGACCGCGCGCCGATTTATGAATGGTTCAAGGACGCCGAGGTCAACACCTGCTGGAACGCCATTGACCGCCATGTCGCAGCCGGGCGCGGCAACCAGACAGCGATCATCCACGACAGCCCGATCAGCCACACCACCCAGGAAATCACCTATGCCGAGTTGCTCGAACGGGTGTCGATGCTGGCCGGCGCGCTGAAGGCCAAGGGCGTCGAGGCGGGCGACAGGGTAATCATCTACATGCCGATGATCCCGCAGGCGCTGGAGGCCATGCTCGCCTGTGCGCGGATCGGCGCTGTGCATTCGGTGGTGTTTGGCGGCTTTGCTGCGCGCGAACTCGCCACCCGGATCGACGATGCCAAGCCAAGGGCGATCATCGCCTCAAGCTGCGGGTTGGAGCCGGGGCGCGTGGTGCATTACAAGCCCCTGCTTGACGGGGCGATCGACATGGCCACCCACAAGCCCGACTTCTGCGTGATCTACCAGCGCGAACAAGAGGTCGCCAGGCTGATCCCCGGCCGCGATCACGACTGGCACGCCATGCAATACGGGGTCGAACCCGCCGCCTGCGTTCCGGTGCGGGGCGATCATCCGGCTTATATTCTCTACACATCCGGCACCACGGGCCAGCCCAAGGGCGTGATCCGCGCCACCGGCGGTCATCTGGTCGCGCTGGCCTGGACGATGAAGAACCTCTATGACGTGAACCCCGGCGAGGTTTTCTGGTCGGCCTCGGACGTGGGTTGGGTCGTCGGCCATTCCTATATCGTCTATGCGCCCCTGATCCACGGTGCCACCACCATCGTGTTCGAAGGCAAGCCCGTCGGCACCCCCGATGCCGGCACGTTCTGGCGGGTCATCGAAGAACACAAGGTCGTCAGCTTCTTCACCGCGCCAACAGCATTCCGGGCGATCAAGCGCGAAGACCCCAAGGCCGAGTTCCTGGCCAGATACGACACCTCCAGCCTGCGCGCGCTGTTCCTGGCGGGGGAACGGGCCGACCCCGACACGGTGATCTGGGCACAGGAAAAGCTGGGCGTGCCGGTGATCGACCATTGGTGGCAAACCGAGACCGGCTGGGCGATCTGCGGCA
>JAGRMK010000419.1:2021-4783 GCA_020441345.1 Paracoccaceae bacterium | reverse complement strand
CGGTAATCGGCCTGGGTGCGGAACTCTCCGCCATAGGCGGTTTCGGCGTGAAACTGCACGATCGGGAAATGAACCTCGCCCCGGTAGCTGACCATGATCGGCACGTCATTGGCGATCACTTCCGCGAACAGCGAAACGACATAGAGCACCGCAAAGATGATCAGCGACCAGAAGGCCCGGCGATTGGCGCAGAAATTGCGCCAGCGGCGTCTATTGAGCGGAGAGAGGGCCATGCGTTCAGGTCTCTCTGGTTTCGAAATCGATGCGCGGGTCGATCCAGACATACATCAGATCCGAGATGATGCCGACGACCAGCCCCAGCAGCGTGAAGATGAACAGTGTGCCGAAGATCACCGGGTAATCGCGCGCCACCGCCGCCTCAAAGAACAGTCGGCCAAGGCCGTCCAGCGAGAACACGGTTTCGATGATCAGCGAGCCGCCAAAAAACGCGCCGATGAACACCGACGGAAACCCGGCGATGACGATCAGCATCGCGTTGCGGAACACATGACCATAAAGCACGCGGCGCTCCAGCAACCCCTTGGCGCGGGCGGTCATCACGTATTGCTTGCGCAATTCATCCAGAAAACTGTTCTTGGTCAGCAGGGTCAGCGTGGCAAAGCTTGAAATCGTCAAGGCGATGGTCGGCAGGGCGATGTGGTGGAAATAATCCAACACCTTGCCCGGCAGCGACAGTTGATCCCAGACCTCGGCCTCGGATGTCAGGCCCCGCGCCGGGAACACCTGCCAGTAGGATCCGCCGGCAAAGAGCACCAGCAGCAGAATCGCGAACAGGAAGCCGGGGATCGCATAGCCGACGATGATCGCGCCCGAGGTCCAGGTGTCGAACGGCGTGCCGTCGCGCACCGCCTTGCGGATTCCCAGCGGGATCGACACGATATAGGCGATCAGCGTCGACCAGAGCCCCAACGAGATCGACACCGGCATTTTCTCGATCACCAGATCGATGACCGAGATCGATCGGAAATAACTGTCGCCGAAATCGAACTGTGCGTAGTTCCACATCATCGTCAGGAAACGCTCCAGCGGCGGTTTATCGAAACCGAATTCGCGTTCCAGCTGTTCGATGAACTCGGGCGGCAGGCCACGCGAGCCGATATAGCGTTCATCCCCGGCACCGCCCCCTGAGCGTGCCACATCGTTGCCCGCGCCGGTGAAACCGCTGGTCACGTTGCCTTGGCCCTCCATGCCGGCGATGATCTGTTCGATCGGACCGCCCGGCACGAATTGCACCAGCGTGAAGTTGATGATCATCACCCCGATCAGCGTGGGAATGATCAGCAACAGACGTCTGAGGATATAGGCGCTCATCCCGCGTTACCGCAGCGCCCCGGAGGCACGCAATTCATCAGCGCGCGCCTGGTCAAACCACCACCAGTCCAGCGCCCCGGCCGAGAATCGCGGCAATTCCTCCGGGTGGCGGAATACATCCCAATAGGCGAACCACTGGTCGGCATTGTACCAGACCGGCACCATGATGCGTTCCCAACGAAGCACGCGGTCGAGCACACGCAACGCGGTGTCGCGGTCTTCGGGGGATTCGGCCATCAGCGACAGATCGATCACCGCATCGACCAGCGGACTGGCCAGCCCCGCGGGGTTGAACAGCGAATAGGCCGCGGCCTCGGAGCCAAAGCGCTGATGCAGCCCGGTGCCGGTATCGAGGAACGCGATATACTGGTCAAAGATCATGTCGTAATCGCGGTCGCGCTCGCGTTCGGTGTATTGCGCCGGGTCGATCCGCTGGCCGATCGCCTGAATACCCAACGCCGACAGGTTCTGCGTGAAGGTCTCGATCACCGATTCCAGCGTGGCCGAGCCTGACGAGGCGAACGGCAGTTCCAGGGTAAAGGCCTCGCCCGCCGCGTTGCGACGCACGCCGTCGTCGCCGACAACCCAACCGGCGTCTTCCAGCAGGCGATTGGCGCGGCGCAGGTTGCGGCGATCGAGCAGCACATCCGCCGACGAGGTATGCGCGGTCACCGCCGGTTCGGTCAGCATCTCAGGCGGGACCAGATCGCCCAGCGATTGCAGCAGCGCCAGTTCGGCGCCCTCGGGCACGCCGACGGCCTCAAGCCGGGTGCCTTGGGAATAAGAATAGCGTTGCGACATCAGCCCGTATTGCAGCTGCTGATTGGTCCATTCGAAGTTATACGCCAGCGAGATCGCCTCGCGGACGCGCCGGTCCTGCAACCGCTCGCGGCCAAGGTTGAACACGAAGCCGGTTGGCACCGGCGGGTTGCCATCGGGGATCTCGGCGCGCACCACATCGCCACGCGTCACCGCCGGGAAATCATAGCCGACGGCCCATTGCCGCGAATTGCCTTCAGGGCGGAACGTGTATTCACCGGTCTTGAAGGCTTCAAACGCGGCGGCGTCATCGGCAAAGTATTCGACCCGGATCACGTCGAAATTGTGCCGTCCGACATTCTGTGGCAGGTCGTTCGCCCAGTAGTCGCGGTTGCGGCGATACGTGATGCGGCGGTTGATCTCGAAACTGTCCAGCACATACGGGCCCGATCCAGGCGAGGTTTCCAGCCGCGATTCGTCCAGCCGCGCGCCGGTCCGTTCATACCAGGCCTGGGAAAACACCGGCGTCGCGCCGACCTGGTCGATCAGGCTGCGGCGCGAGATGCCGGGCGCGAAGTCAAAACGCACGGTGTAATCGTCCAGCGCTTCGGCACCGATCACTCGCTGGCGCACGGCCTCGGCATAGCTGGGCAACCCTTGCTCCAGGAACA
>JAGRMK010000419.1:0-1896 GCA_020441345.1 Paracoccaceae bacterium | reverse complement strand
TATTCGCCATAAACATCGGCGGGCGCGGCATCGCCAAACGGCCCGCCGGTTTCCAGCAGGCTTTCATACAGCGCCCAGCTATAGCGCCCCGGACGCCCGCGTCGCGTATAGGGGTTCATCGAATCGAAAGTGCCGGGCGCCCATTCGGAAATCTCGCCGCCCTGCGGTGCATCAGGGTTTATGTAGCTGAAATGCGCGAAATCGGGCGCATAGCTGAGATCGCCATAATAGGAATATCCATGCGCCGCGATCAGGCTGGCGGTTTCCTGCGCGCGCGCGGCGTTTGCCACGCCCAGCGCCGCCAAGCCCAGGATACCCCCGGCCAGCAGGGCCCGCAGACCGGCGGCTGGATCTTGGGTCAGGGCGCGGGCTTGGGCACGGCGGGTCATCGGGTTTCTCCTGTTTTCGTCCGACTTCTGCGGGTCAGATAACGTGGCCCCAGCTAATTCCACCCGTCCCCCCGGTTCAAGTGGCGATTGCGTGAGCATCGGCAAAACCACGGATTGCGCAGCAAAAAGGGCCGCGCACCCGGTGCAGCGGCCCTCTTGTTTCACCTGAAGCGGCGCTTATTGCGATGCGGCTTCCAGATAGGCAATCAGGTTCACGCGGTCCTGTGCACCCCGCATCCCGTTATAGCTCATGCGGGTGCCGGGGGCCATGCCGCGCGGATCCTCGAGGAAGGCGAACAACGCCTCGACCGTCCAGGTTTCGCCCATGGCGAGCAGCGCGCCGGAATAGTTGAATCCTTCGACCGCATCGATCGAACGGCCGACAACGCCATGCAGCGACGGGCCAGTGCCATTGCGCCCGGCTTCGAGCGAATGGCACGAGCGGCAGTTGCGCCACAGTCCTTCACCGGCGGCCGCGTCAGCTTCGGCGTAAAGCGCCATCACATCGATCTGCACTTCGGGTTCTGCGTCGGCCGCGCCATGCCCGTCACCCTCTTCGGCGGGAAGCGGATAGACCGCATGATGCGCATCGCCATGCGCGGCGGGCAGATAAATCGCGTCAGCGGCCCATTTGCCAACAAGAAAGAACAGAAGCGTCGCGCAAAGCCCCGCCACAATTTTGGTGATAACCATGGTATCGAACATGTCGCGTCCCGTGCCCAAGCAGAATTCCGGCTCTTCTACCCGCTTCCCCTTGGCGAATTCAAGCGATAGTTACCGCGACGAAATGACAGATACGCCGTAAATTGCGCGGTCGGCACGAAAGCAGGGGGCAAGATGACCAATCGCATTGCATTCCAGGGTGAACCGGGCGCCTATTCGCACGAGGCCTGCGTCAACGCACGCCCGGGAATGGAAGCCCTGCCTTGCCGCACCTTCGAAGAGGTGATCGACGCCGTGACCGACGGCAAGGCCGATCTCGCGATGCTGCCGGTCGAGAACTCCACTTACGGCCGCGTCGCCGACATCCACCGGCTGCTGCCCGAAAGCGGGCTGCACATTGTCGATGAAGCCTTCGTCCGGGTGCGGATTTCGCTGATGGCGATGCCGGGGTCGCGGCTGGAGGATATCCATCATGTCCGCGCGCATCTGGTGCTGTTGCCGCAGGCGCGCAACTTCCTGACCCGCCACGGCATCACCGCCGAGGCCGCCGCCGACAGCGCCGGGGCCGCCGCCGAACTGTCCAGCCACCGCACGCCGGGCCACGGGGTGCTGGCCAGCGACCTGGCCGCGCAAATCTACGGGCTGGAGGTTCTGGCCCGCGACATCGAGGATCACGGCCACAACACGACGCGCTTCCTGATCATGTCCCCGCATGACGATCACAGCCGGCGCGGCGATCACGGCATGCTGACCACCTTCGTGTTCCAGGTGCGCAACATTCCCGCCGCTCTGTACAAGGCGATGGGCGGATTCGCGACAAATGGCGTGAACATGACCAAGCTGG
>JAGRMK010000418.1 GCA_020441345.1 Paracoccaceae bacterium | reverse complement strand
TGGCTGCTCAGCCATGCGCCCGAAAACAGCGACAGCGAATTCACCTGGGAGAATTTCCAGGCCTCGGTGAACAAGGATCTGGCGGATGTGCTGGGCAACCTGGTCAGCCGCGTCACCAAGTTCTGCCGCTCGAAATTCGGCGAGGTGGTTCCCGAAGGGGGCGCGTATGGCCCGCGCGAATCGCAATTGATCGCCGACCTGACCGCGCGCATCCGCGCTTATGAGGCGCTGATGGAAGCCATGGAGGTCCGCAAGTCCGCCGCGGAACTGCGGGCGATCTGGGTTCTGGGCAACGAATACCTGCAAGAGGCCGCACCCTGGTCGACCTTCAAGACCGATCCTGCGCAAGCGGCGGCACAGGTCCGTCTGGCGCTGAACCTGATCCGGCTCTACGCGGTGCTGTCGCAGCCTTTTGTGCCGGACGCGGCGCAGACGATGATGGCCGCCTTGGCCTGCGAGGACTGGTCCTGGCCCAGCGACGTGGGCCCCGCGCTGGCCATTCTGCCGCCCGGCCAGGCCTTTGTCACGCCAGAGGTTCTGTTCGCCAAGATCACCGACGACCAGCGCGAGGACTGGCAATCGCGGTTTGCCGGTGTGCGCACCTGACGCAGGGCTGTGACGTGGGGTCCGGAACGCCTCAGGGTTGACCCGAATCGTCTCATCCCCGACTCTGGCTCTGCCCGCCCAGCGAGGCGGAGCTCAGAATGAGGTGATTTCATGCTGCCATCGACAGCCTTCCGCACGCTCGCTCTGGCCACGGCCCTGCCGCTGGTCGTGGCTCTGCCCGCCGCCGCGCAGATCGACCTGACAGCGCTCAGCACGGAAACGCGCGCGTATGAAACCGCAACAAGCTGGCAAGAGCGGCCCTATCGCCCGGCCGGTGTCGTCGAATACGTCAGCATGCCCGGCAGCGTGATCCTGGACGTGCGCATGGTTTTTGATGGCCCCTGGTCCGACGAAGTTCAGCGTGTCTCAGTCAGCAGCCGCGACATTCGGCTGGTTCTTCCGGACGGCACCGAACTGGGCGCGGTCGGCGGGCATCCGAACTGGGGCCAGATGACGCTGCAATCGCGCAGCCTCTCGGGTAGCCGCCCGCGCGACTTTCCGACGGATGACCGCGATCTCTACTGGAACGGCATATTCATCGTCCCCAAGGGAACCACCACCGCCACCCTGAGGCTGGGCGGTGACGTGCGGTTCGAAGGCGCCGTGACCGTCCCCGGCCCGACCCGGGAAGAGGACGCGGCCTCGTTCGCCACTTTCCGCCCGACCGGCGTGCGTCGCTTCCGCATCGCGGAACTTCAGGACGGGCGCGGTACCGAAGCGGTGAGCTCGACGATCCCGGCACCTCAAGGCATGGTCATCGCCGAAGTCGAGATCGACGTTTCGGGCGTGATGTCCAACCAGGTCGACGGCGACGACCGGTTCACCTGGAACACCCATAATTTCCGGCTGGTCGATGATGCGGGGGTCACGATGGGCCTGGTGGGCGAACGGTTCATGAACCGGGTGCTCGACTCGCAATACAACGGCGTCAACGTCGGCTCTTCGACCGAGCGGACGGTGCTGTGGGTTGTGCCCGAGGATCTGACCGAAGCCCGGCTTCTGTTTGGCGAGACCGAAGTCGCCCGCGTGCCACTGGGCACAGCGGCAATCACCGACACCGATTAAGCGGCGCCAGGCCCGATTGCCCCGTCCTGCGCCGATGCGCTCTTGCGCCCGGCGCGGGACACGATAGGCTGGCCGCATGTTCACCATCGAGCACGAATTCGACGCAACCGTGATCACCCTCATCGACGAGGGCGAGGCCCCGCTGTGCGAGGATGTCACGATCGAAAGCCATGACGCCGGGGTGACCCTGCTGCAGACCGATCCCGACACCGACGAGGTGATGGTCATCCACCTGTCGATGCGCCAGTTGCAGGAGCTGGGTGCGGCGCTGGACCTGCCCGAAGGGATTTATCGGCTGCGGCCTACGGGGGGCGCTCAGTCCAGCTGAAAGGCCTTGTCACGGCTGGTCGCCCCGCGCACCAGCGTCAACCGGCTGGGGGCCACCCCCAGCGCCTTGGCCAGCAATTTCCGAATCGCCTCGTTCGCCTTGCCGTCTTCGGGCGCGGCGGTCACCCAGGCCCGCAGCGGCGCGTCCGGCGTCTCGCCCGGCTCGACCGCGTTGCGCCGGGCCTTGGGGGTCGCGCGGACCTCGATGCGCGCACCGGGTTCCAGCCGCGCCGCCAGGTCCGCCAGGCTCATGCCTGCAGCGCCCGGATCATCATCGCCCGGTCCACGTTCCCGCCCGAGGCCACCGCCACCACCGGCCCCTCGCCCGGCCGGAACAGCGCCGCCGCCAGCGCCACCGCGCCGCCCGGCTCCAGCACGATCTTCAGCCGGTCATGCGCCAGCGCCATCGCCCGCAGCGCCTCGTCCTCGGTCACAACCAACCCGGGCCCGCACAGGTCGCGCAACAGCGGCCATGTCAGATCGCCGGTCACCGGGGTGATGATCGCATCGCAGATCGACCCCGCCAGCCGCTCGTTGCGCAGCCGCTCACCCGCCGCCTGCGAGCGCGCGACATCGTCGAAACCCTCGGGCTCGACCGGATGCACCCGCAGATGCGGCGCGCGCGCCTGCAAGGCCAGCGCGATCCCCGAGGTCAGCCCGCCACCGCCGCAAGGCACATAGACCGCACCGGCCTCGACGCCCGCCTCGGCCAGTTGTTCGGCGATCTCCAGCCCGGTGGTCCCCTGTCCGGCGATCACCTCGGCCATGTCGAAGGGCTTGATCAGCGTCAGCCCGCGCTCCTCGGCGATCTGCGCGCCCAGCGCATCGCGATCGGCGGTCGCGCGGTCATAGGTCACCACCTCGGC
>JAGRMK010000417.1:3889-4809 GCA_020441345.1 Paracoccaceae bacterium | reverse complement strand
CAGGGTCGGACACCGATACGCTGGCCCCCGATTCAGATCCGACCATCGTGCCCAACGATACGGCTGACCTGCCGTCTCGGGGGCTGTCCGCGCCAACCGGGCCGGACTCGGCGGGGGATGCCGCCGGTGAGGCAAGGCCTGAGCCCGACCCGGCGGCGGGCGGCGATGGGGCGGGCACGCAAGCAACCGTGACCATGGCGCAACCCGCCGCCACCGCTGGCACCCCTGAGCCGCAATCGCAGGATCCCGTGGCCGATTCCCCGCCTCAGACCCGGCCGCAAACCCCGCCGCAGTCCGAGCCGGTTGCGCCAGAGGATGATGGCGCCACCGACGACGCCCCTGCCGGGGCAGAGGTGGCACCCGCCGCCCCGCCTCCGTCGGAAGATCCGCCGGTCGATCCGCAGGCCGCCGACACCGTGACACCTTCGGGCGACGCCCCCCCGACATCCGATTTGCAAGCCCCGGGCGGCCGTGCCGATGCAACGACCGATACGGCTCTGGACACAGTGCCTGCGCCCGAACCCGCGATCGCACCGGCCACCGAGGGCGATGCCGATGCGGACGGCCCGGCACCGTCAGACGATACGATGGTCGCCGCTGGGGACGTCTCGACGCCCGACGACAGGCAGGGCGGCACAGCGGTTTCGCCGCAACCCGCCACGCCGGAAGCGGGCCAGCCGGAGGACGGTCAGGGTGCCGAACAACCTGAGCCACCCGCAGCGGCAGGCGAGACACCGACCTTGGCCGATGCGCCCGAGCCAACGAGTCCGGGCCGGGACGCCATCATCACACCGGAGCCCCTGAGCCAGGGCGGACTTGAGGAGATATCCACGCAGGACGCCGCTCGCGCCCCGTCTCCTGGCGCCCCGGAACCCGAAACGGCTGCGCCAGAGGGTTCGGGGATCACCCCCGCGCGCCTG
>JAGRMK010000417.1:0-3853 GCA_020441345.1 Paracoccaceae bacterium | reverse complement strand
CCCCCGATCAAGCCCCGGACGGCGGCCAAGAAACCTTTGGCACCGCGCCCGCGCCGCAAGCCTTGCCTCGGGTGCAGCCCATGCCCTCTGGCGCGCCCAGCGTCAGCGTGCGCCGGGGCATTTTGTCCGGTGATCCAGACCCCGAACCCGACGGCGCTGCGCCGCGCAACCGCACCGTGGCCGGGGTTACCGTTGGGCGCTTGCCGACAATCGGGGCACCGGTCGACGACGCCCCCCCGACGCAAGCCACCGCGGCCCCAGACCCTGGCGATGACGTGACGGTGGCCGATCTTCCGGCCTATCGGCGTTATGCGGCCGCGGCCGAATTCGCCCCCGAAGCGCGGCGTCTTGGCGTCGTTCTGATCGACGCGCCCACCGCCGAAGCGGCGCTGCTGGAGCTGCCGTTTCCGGTGACCGTGGCGATGGACCCCTACGATCCCGATGCGCCCCGCCGCGCGACGGCCTATCGTTTGGCCGGGCACGATGTTGTGCTGCTGGCCGCCGGGGTGCCGCCGCTTGCGACCGCGACGGATATTGCCGTGACGCTTCGGGTCTGGACGCAAACCTTCCCCGAGATCGTCGGTCTGATGGATGTGCCGCTAAACGGTATTGGCAGTCATCGCGCCCTGGCGCGCGAGATGGCCGGGATGCTGGTGCCCGAGGGGCTTGCGGTGATCGCGCTGCGCGGCGGGCTCGACGCTTTCCTGCAATCGGCAGAGGAAGCGGGACTGGCGCGGGCCTCGGTCTATCGGGCGCTGGACGATGGCGGCCGGAATGCGGTGACGATCCGACGGCTGATTGATCGCGCGGCGTTCGAGGCGCAGCGCAGCGACGGGATCATCGTTTCGGGTTCTGCCGACAGCGCCGAGACTATCGAAATGCTGATCGGCTTTGCCGACGGACGCGGGCGCGGCGGTGTTGTGCTGGTGCCTGCCTCTGCGGTTTTGACGACGGATTGACCAGGTATGCATGACGCGTCTCTCGCCCCGGTGTTCTTCGAGATCGCCCTGCTGGTTCTGATGGCGGCGGCGCTGGGTCTTGCCGGGTTGTCGCTGCGCCAGCCGCTTGTGGTGGCCTTCATCGCGGCCGGGATTCTGGCTGGTCCCGATGTGCTGGGTCTGGTGCAAAGCGAGGCCTATATCGCCTTGCTCAGCCAGATCTCGATTGCGGTGCTGTTGTTCCTGGTCGGTCTGAAACTGGATGTCATGCTGATCCGCAGCCTTGGGGCGGTGGCGGTTGTGGCGGGCATCGGTCAGATGGCGTTCACCTCAGGGCTGGGCTACGGGATTGGCCTGATGCTGGGGCTGACACCCGTTGCGGCGCTCTATGTTGCGCTGGGGCTGGCGTTCTCGTCGACGATCATCATCGTCAAACTGTTGTCGGACAAGCACGAGATCGACGCGCTGCACGGGCGTATCGCGCTGGGTATCCTGATTGTGCAGGATATCGCGGTGGTGCTGGCGATGGTGGTGGTCGCGGCGATCGGCGCAGGATCAAGCCATGGGGCCGCCGACGCCGCCGCGGCGGCGCATGGCGGCGGGGCGCTATGGGTCTTGTTGCTGGGCGCGGTATCGATACTGGCGGCGGTCTGGGTCTTCGTGCGCTGGCTCGCGGCGCCGCTTCTGGGGTTGATCGCGCGCTCTCCGGAACTCGTGGTGATCTTTTCGGTCGGCTGGGCGGCGGGGTTCGCGGCGTTGGCCGACGTGGCGGGGCTGGGCAAGGAACTGGGCGGGTTGGCGGCCGGGGTTTCGCTGGCCTCGACGCCGTTTCGCGACGCCATCGGGGCGCGTCTTGCGCCGCTGCGCGATTTTCTGCTGCTGTTTTTCTTTCTCAGCCTCGGGGCCGGTCTGGACCTGAACGGGTTGGGTGCGCAGCTGGGGCCTGCGCTGGTGCTGTCGGCCTTCGTGCTGATCGGCAAGCCGGTAATCGTCACCGCAATCATGGGCGTGCTGGGTTATCGCGCGCGCACCGGGTTTCTGGCGGGGATCACGCTGGGTCAGATTTCGGAATTCTCGTTGATCTTCCTGGCGCTGGGCGTCAGCCTGGGTCATGTCGGGGCCGAAACCGGCGCGCTGGTCACGCTGGTCGGACTGATCACCATCGGGTTGTCGGTTTATGCAATTGGCTATGCGCACCGGCTGCACAGCCTGGCCGAACCCATGTTGCGTTGGTTCGAACGACCGAACCCGATCAGCGAAGAGCGCGAGGACAGTCCGGATCGCCCCGGCGCGGGCTATGATTTCGTGATCCTCGGGCTGGGGCGTTACGGCTGTCGGATCGGGCAGGGCCTCAAGGCGCGGGGGTTCCGGATTCTCGGTGTCGATTTCGACCCCGAGGCGCTGCGCAACTGGCGCGAGATGGGGCTGGACGCGCATTTCGGTGATGCCACCGACCCCGAGTTCGTGGCGCATCTGCCGCTGCGCGGGGTGAAGGCCGTGATCTCGGCGGTGCCGCCCGGTCGCGGCGCGCTGAGTGATGCAGACCGGCACCCGGCGTTCTTGCACGCGTTGCGGGCCGTCGGATTTGGCGGCGAGGTCGCCGTTACCGTCAACCATCGCGCCGAGGGGGAGCCGTTTGTCGCGCTGGGCGCGACGTTGATCCTGGCGCCGTTCGAGGACGCGGCCGAGAGCGCCGCGCAGAAGATCGCCGAGAGTTGCGGCTATTGACACGGAGCAGGGGGCTTTGCCCCCCGCGGCTGCGCCGCTCCCCCCAGGATATTTGTAGAGTAAAGAGGGGGCGGGTTTTTTAGTCAAATTGTCTGGATCGGTGATTTGAAAGCGCCCGGCTCACCCCGAGACGATGTAGCGCGTGAAACGGGCCATGTCGCTGCCCAGCAGGCGGGCGTGTTCCTGAAGCGCGAAGCGATCGGTCATGCCGGCGACGTAATCGGCGACGATGCGTGCCAGCGCTGCCTGATCCGCGGCCCGGGCGACATCGTCACGCCAGTCATCGGGCAGGTGTTCTGGATGGGCGAGGAACAGGGTGAACAGGTCGCGCACCACCTGCGTCACCTCGGCGCGCATCGCCACCACGCGCGGCGCGCGATACATGCGGGTGAACAGGAACTGGCGGATCACCTTGAGTTCGCGAAACAGCTTGTCCGAGAAGCGGATGATCGTGGTGCCCAGGTGGCGGATGGCGTCGGCGTCGGCGGGTTCCGCCGAGCTCAGCCGATGCTCGGCAACGGCGATCACATCCTCGACCATCACCCCGAAGACGCGGCGCAGCGCCTCGTGACGGCGGCGCATCTTGTCAAGAACGGGATAGCGCGCATCCACCGCGGCAAAGGCCGGGCCGGTGATTGGCAGGGCCATCAGATCCTCTTCGGTGAACAGGCCTGAACGCAGCCCGTCGTGCAGGTCGTGGTGGTTATAGGCCACGTCATCGGCGATGGCCGCGACCTGGGCCTCGGCGCTGGCATGGGTGTGCAGCCCCAGGTCGTGACGAGCGTTGTATTCGGCCAGCGCCGCGGGCAGCGGTCCTTTCAGCGGCGTGCCGTCCGGGTCGGTCAGCGGGCCGTTGTGCTTGGCGATGCCTTCGAGCGTTTCCCAGCTCAGGTTCAACCCGTCGAAATCCGCGTAATGGCGTTCCAACGCGGTAACGATGCGCAGCGCCTGGGCGTTGTGGTCGAACCCGCCGTAGGGGGTCATCAGTTCCGCCAGCGCGTCCTCGCCGGTATGGCCAAAGGGCGTGTGCCCGAGGTCGTGCGCCAGGGCGATGGCCTCGGCGAGGTCGGTGTTCAGCCCCAGCGCCCCGGCCAGCGTGCGCGCCACCTGCGCGACCTCGATCGAATGGGTCAGGCGCGTGCGGTAATAGTCGCCCTCGTGTTCGATGAACACCTGCGTCTTGTGCT
>JAGRMK010000416.1 GCA_020441345.1 Paracoccaceae bacterium | reverse complement strand
CAGAACATCGTCATCGGCGGCGCTGCCGGGGCCTTTCCGCCGATGATCGGCTGGGCCGTCGCCACCGGCGGGATCAGCCTCGAAAGCGTGCTGATGTTCGCGCTGACCTTTGCCTGGACGCCGCCGCACTTCTGGTCGCTGGCGCTGTTCGTCAAGACCGACTACGCCGACGCCAAGGTGCCGATGCTGACCGTCACCCACGGCCGCGACGCCACCCGCCGCCACATCCTCGGCTATACGCTGGCGCTGGCGGTGGTCTCGCTGGCGCTGGGGCTGACCTCGATCGGCGGGCCGGTCTACATGGCCGTGGCCGTGGTGCTGAACCTGATGTTCATCGCCGGCGCCTGGGGTATCTTCAAGCGCAGCGACGCCGACAGCGAGGCCGACACGCACGCCGCCGAGCGCAAGTTCTTCAAACTGTCGCTCGCCTATCTGTTCCTGCATTTCGGTGCGCTGCTGGTGGAAACGACGCTGGCGCACTGGAATCTGGGCGGCTGGTAAGGGAGACGAACCGATGGCCACGACGATCAAGGCAGAACACGAGCTTCACCGCCGCCGGCTGAGCCGCAATGTCGGTCTCGGCGTGGTGCTGATTCTGTTCGTGGCCCTGGTCTACGGGCTCACCATCGCCAAGGTTGGCACCGACCCCTATGACGAACTCGGCGTGCCGGGCACGGAGGCGGCGCAATGAACCCCGAAGACCGCCAGCACGAACCGGCCTCGGCCGGGCCGGAGACGCCGCAAACGCGCAACGACGCGGGCATCCGCAAGACCGCGATGAAAACGGTCGCGGTGGTGCTGTTCATGGGCGCGATGGCCTGGGCGGCGATCCCGATGTACAATTTGTTCTGCAAGGTCACCGGCTACGGCGGGACCACCCGCGAGGCCACCGAAGCCTCCGACGTGGTGCTCGACAAGACCATCAAGGTCCGGTTCGACGCTTCGAAGGACCGCGACATGCCGTGGGAGTTCAAGCCGCTGCAGAAAGAGATGGAGCTGAAGATCGGGGAAACCGGGCTCGCCTTCTACGAAGCCTACAACCCGACCGACCGGGTGGTGGCGGGCACCGCGAGCTACAACGTCGCGCCCTTCGCGGCCGGCAGCTTCTTCATCAAGATCGACTGTTTCTGCTTCACCGAGCAGGTGCTGCAGCCCGGCGAACGGGTGTCCATGCCGGTCACCTTTTACGTCGATCCCGAAATCGTCGACGACGACGAAGCGAAATATGCCAAGGCGATCACGCTGAGTTACACGTTCCACGAGACCGAGCTGCCGGAAGAAGACCTGGCGGCGCTGGACACCGGGGACGCCGCAGCGGCAGAGGTCACGGCGAACTAACCAAGGAACGCACGGGCCGGCCACAGGCCCGGTCTGGGAGAAAAGAAGGTCAGGGACGAAAACATGGCTCACGCGAAAAACCACGATTACCACATCCTGCCGCCCTCATGGCATCCGTTCACCGCCGCGGCCGGCGTCTTTGTCATGCTGTTCGGCGCGGTGCTCTGGTTCTCTCCTGCCGTCAGCAACAACACGCCCTGGGTCTTCGCGATCGGGCTGGTCACGGTGCTCTACACGATGTTCGCCTGGTGGGCGGACGTGGTCGACGAGAGCCAGCACGGCGACCACACCCCGGTGGTGCGGATCGGCCTGCGCTACGGCGTGGTGCTGTTCATCATGTCGGAGGTGATGTTCTTCCTGGCCTGGTTCT
>JAGRMK010000026.1:305-4341 GCA_020441345.1 Paracoccaceae bacterium | reverse complement strand
TCGATGTACGACCACCCGTTCCAGTGGGGTTCCAAGCGCACCGGGCCTGACTTGGCGCGTCTGGGTGGCCGCTATTCGGACGAATGGCACGTCGCGCACATGACCAACCCGCGCGACGTGGTGCCGGAATCGGTGATGCCGACCTACAGCTACCTGCTGAACACGGTCATCGACGGGCGCTACATCCAGGACCTGATGAGCACCTATGTCATGGTAGGCGTGCCCTATACCGACGACATGATCGCCGTCGCACAGGAAGATTTCCTGGCACAGGCCGACCCGAACGCCGATACCTCGGGTCTGCTGGAGCGCTATCACTCGGCGCAGGTGCGCAATTTCGACGGTCAGCCCGAACTGACCGAGATGGACGCACTGATCGCCTATATGCAGATGATCGGAACGCTGGTGGACTTTGACACCTTCGTTCGCGACGAAAGCCGGTGAGGGGGGTAACATGGAAACCTACACTCTCCTGAGGGGTTTCGCGGACAGCTGGTTCTTGCTGTTCATGACGCTCTTCTTCGTCGGCATCGTGATCTGGGCCTTCCGCCCTGGCAGCCGCAAGGCGCAGAGCGAAGCCGCCACGAGCATCTTCCGCAATGATGACAGACCGGCACAGGACGGGGCGAAAGCCCCCTCCCACCGCCAGGGTCAAAGCCAGGGGGCACACTGATGGCCGCACCGAACAAGAAGCATGATCGGCCGACAACGGGCCATTCGTGGGACGGGATCGAGGAATTCGACAACCCGATGCCGCGCTGGTGGTTGTGGACCTTCTACATCAGCATCATCTGGGCCGTGATCTACATGATCTTCTACCCGGCCTGGCCGCTGATCAACTCGGCAACCTCGGGGATTCTGGGCTATTCGTCGCGCGCCGACGTCGCCGCCGAGATCGCCGACGCCGATGCCGCCAACCAGGTCTGGTATGATCGCCTGATGGAAACCGATCCGGCAGCCATCATCGACGACCAGGAACTGCAACGCTTCGCGGTGAACGCCGGGGCCGCGGTGTTCCGCGCCCAGTGTTCGCAGTGCCACGGCGCGGGTGCGGCGGGCGTGCAGGCCGGCGGCTTCCCCAACCTGCTCGACGACGAGTGGATGTGGGGCGGCACCACCGAGGACATCATCCAGACCGTGACCTACGGCATCCGCTACGAAGCCTTCCCGGACACCCGGTGGTCGGAAATGCCCGCATTCGGGCGTGACGAACTGCTGACCGGCGAAGAAATCGACCAGGTGGTGCAGCATGTGCTGAGCATTTCGGGTCAACCGCATGACGCCACGCTGGCGGCGGCGGGGGCCGAGGTCTTCGACTACAACTGTTCGTCGTGCCATGGCATTGACGGCGAAGGCGATATCTATTCGGGTGCGCCGGCGCTGAATAACGCCATCTGGCTCTATGGCGGCGATGAGGCATCGATCCGTGAAACCGTGACGAATGCCCGTTTCGGCATCATGCCCGGCTTTACCGAGCGTCTGCCCGAAGCGCAAATCCGCGCCGTTGCGGCCTATGTCCACCAACTGGGCGGCGGTCAGTAAACCCTTCTGGCATCTGGCGTTCCGGGCAACCGGGGCGTCAGTGGCTGCACCAGCCCCGATCCTGTTCGCGCGTTTCCCGGGGTCTGGTGCAGTCGTTTGAAAAACAAAGGCGCGCCCGGTCTGACTATCCGGTGTGCGCCTTTGTCACACTTAATCTGTTTTCATAATCCGTATTTTTGACACAGGTCAAGGCCCCAGGTCCGTGCGCGTGCGATTGCACGGCAAGACCACCCAGAAGGAGCGATTCCGTGAGTTCGTCCGACGACAACAGCCTCTACGCCAAACGCGAGCCCATCTTTCCAAAGCGCGTCTATGGCGCGTTTCGCAATCTCAAGTGGTGGTTGATGGCATTCACGCTGGGCATCTATTACCTGACGCCCTGGATCCGCTGGGACCGCGGTCCGAACCTGCCGGATCAGGCCGTTCTGGTCGATCTGGCGAACCGTCGCTTCTTCTTCTTCATGGTCGAGATCTGGCCGCACGAATTCTACTTTGTCGCGGGCCTGCTGATCATGGCCGGGATCGGATTGTTCCTGTTCACCTCGGCATTGGGCCGGGTGTGGTGTGGCTATGCCTGCCCGCAAACCGTCTGGACCGACCTCTATATCCTGGTGGAACGCTGGATCGAGGGCGACCGCAACGCGCGCCTGCGCCTGCACCGGCAGAAGAAATGGGATGGCAAGAAGCTGCGGCTGCGGCTGACCAAGTGGATTGCGTGGATCCTGATCGCCGCGGCGACCGGTGGCGCCTGGGTGTTCTATTTCACCGATGCACCGACGCTGCTGGTGGATCTGTTCACCGGCAACGCGCATCCGATCGCCTATACGACCATCGCGGTGATGACCGGCACGACCTTCTTCTTCGGCGGCATCGCGCGCGAGCAGGTCTGCATCTATGCCTGCCCGTGGCCGCGGATTCAGGCGGCGATGATGGATGAGGACACCATCACCGTGGCCTATCGCGACTGGCGGGGCGAGCCGCGCGGCAAGTTGAAGAAGGGCGAGCACGACCCGAGCCAGGGCGACTGCATCGACTGCCAGGCCTGCGTCAACGTCTGCCCGATGGGGATCGACATCCGCAATGGCCAGCAGCTGGAATGCATCACCTGCGCGCTGTGTATCGATGCCTGCGACGAGATGATGGACAAGATCGGCAAGCCGAGGGGGTTGATCGATTACATGGCGCTGACCGACGAGGTTTCGGAACGCGCCGGCGGCAAGGCGCGCAACATCTGGAAGCACATCTTCCGGCCGCGCACGATCCTTTACACCACGCTCTGGTCGCTGGTGGGCGTGGGCCTGGTGGTGGCGCTGTTCATGCGCTCGGACATCGACATGACGGTGGCGCCGGTCCGGAACCCGACCTTCATCACCCTGTCGGACGGCACGATCCGCAATGTCTATGAGATCAAGCTGCGCAACAAGCATGGCGAAGAGCGGCCCTTTACCCTGTCGGTGACCGGCAATGACGACCTGTCGGTGCATATCGAGGGCGCCGACCACGCCACCGTGATGGCGCCGCCCGATACGGCCAAGCCGGTGCGGGTCTATGTCGAGGCGCCGAAAGGTTCGGTCTCGGCCAATGGCGAACGGGCGCCGTTCCGCTTCTGGGTCGAAGATGACATCAACGGCGAGCGCGCGTATAAGGATACCGTGTTCAACGGGAAGGCAAACTGATGGGCCAGAGCGATGCCAAGGGCGGGCGCGAGATTACCGGCAAGCATGTGCTGATCGGGTTCGTCGCCGCCTTTGCCCTGATCATCGGGGTAAACGTGTTGATGGCGGTTCAGGCGGTGAGGACCTTTCCCGGCCTCGAAGTGAAGAACGGTTACGTCGCCAGCCAGACCTTCAACGAGCGCAAGGCCGCGCAGGAGGCGCTGGGCTGGACCACCTCGGCGGAGCTGGTGGGCAGCGAACTGGTGCTGTCGATCAACGGTCCGGACGGGCACCCGGTCGAGGTCAGGGAACTGAACGCGACGCTGGGACGGCCGACCGAAGCCAAGGACGACCGCGAGCCGGCCTTCGTGTTCAACGGTCAGGCCTATGTCGCGCCGATGGAACTGCATGACGGCAACTGGGACCTGCGCCTTGTCGCGATTGCGCAGGACGGAACCGTGTTCCAGCAACGCCTGAAGTTGCACATCAAGAGGTGAGGCCATGACGGCCACGATGCGCCCCGGAATCTCGGCCTGTCCGGCCTGCAACGCCGCTCCGGCGGCCGAGGCGCTGGCCGAGCAGGAGGCGCAGAAGGACGTGCGCATCGCCCTGTCGGTGCCCGGGGTGCATTGCGCCGCCTGCATCGTCGCCATCGAAAAGGAACTGGCATCGGTACCCGGCGTGGAAAGCGCACGGGTGAACCTGACGCTGAAGCGGGCAACGGTCGAGGCCGGGCCCGATGTGATGCCCGACGACCTGGTCAGGGTGCTGGACCGGATCGGATACGAGGCGCACGAGCTTGACGCCGGCACGCTGAGCGCGACCGAGACCGACAAGGC
>JAGRMK010000026.1:0-221 GCA_020441345.1 Paracoccaceae bacterium | reverse complement strand
GCGGCGGATGCGACGCGGGACCTGTTTCACTGGATCAGCGCGGCGATCACCCTGCCGACGATTGCCTTTTCCGGGCAGCCGTTCTTTCGCAACGCCTGGGCGGTGCTGAAGCACGGGCGGCTGAACATGGACGTGCCGATCACGCTGGCGATCCTGCTGGCGGTGGTGACGTCGCTGTGGGAAACATCGCTGTCGGGCGAACATGCCTATTTCGACGCGGC
>JAGRMK010000415.1 GCA_020441345.1 Paracoccaceae bacterium | reverse complement strand
CCGGTCGCCATGAAGAAGTTGGCGCCATAGATATTGCCCGCAAAGCCAAAGCCGGCGTGGCTGTATTCATAGGCCTGCAGCACGGTAAAGATAGCCCCCAGGATTACCGCCAGCGCGAGGCCGTTCAGAATGTCCTTGCGGTTGTTCTCGTGCACCAACGCATGATGCGCCCAGGTCGCGGCGCAGCCCGACAGCAGCAGGATCAGCGTGTTGATCAGGGGCAGGTGCCAAGGGTCGAAGGTCTCGATCCCGGCCGGCGGCCAGGGGCCATCGACGGCCGGGCTTTGCGGCCCCATCGGATACATGGCGTGCTTGAAGAAGCTCCAGAACCAGGCCGCAAAAAACATCACCTCGGAAATGATGAACAGGATGAACCCATAGCGCAGGCCGATCGTCACGACCGGCGTATGATCGCCCGAATGGCTTTCGACCACGACATCCGACCACCAGGCATACATGACATACAGGACGCCGACAAAGCCGATCAGGAACAGCCAGGGCCCCGAATCGTGCATCCAGAAAATTGCGCCCGCCAGCATGATGAACGCCGAGACGGCGCCCACAAAAGGCCAGATCGACGGCGGCAGGATGTGGTAATCATGGTTCTTTTCGTGCGCCATGGTGTGTTCCCTCAGACTTTCCCGTTTCAAACCGCTTTGGCGGTCCTTTTCCCTGTGATCCCCTTGATGGGAACCGGATTAGTTGGTCTCAACCTGTGCCTCGGCCGCGGCGGGCAGATCCGACGCATGGAAGGTATAGGACAGAGTAATCGTGTGAATGTCGCGCGCGTTCGGATCCTCGACGATCGACGGATCGACATAGAAGGTGACCGGCATCTGCACCCGCTCGCCCGGCTGCAAGACCTGGTGGGTGAAGCAGAAACAGGCGATCTTGATGAAATAGCTGCCTGCCGCGTATGGCGTGACATTGTAACTTGCCGTGCCGGCGATGGCATGATCGGTCGGGTTATACGCCTCGTAGAAGGCGATGCCGGTTTCGCCGATCCGCAGGTCCATCGTGCGCTCGACAGGGCGGAACTCCCATGGAAAGCCGCGCTCGATAGAGGCATCGAAGCGAATCTGCACGGTCCGGTCCAGAATCACCTCGGACCCCGACGTCGAAACCCGCGTCGTCCCGCCATATCCGGTCACGCGACAGAAAAGGTCGTAGAGCGGCACGGCGGCCCACCCCATCGCGGCCATGAACACCACGACAGCCACCGAATAGGTGGCGGTTCGCCCGGTTCCGTCCAGTGATTTCCACCACCGGATCATTCGGACGCTCCGGGTGCGGGGGCGCGGGTCGAGGGGTCGATTTCCGCACGATAGGTGTGGTCGTAGCCCTGCATCTGGTCGCCGCTCTGAACCTTTGCGATCGTCAGCCCGAACACCAGCGCGATGAACGCGCCCAGCGTCAGGCCGACGCCCAGATTGCGGCCCCAGCGACGGGTGTGCAATTCGTGATCCTGGTGCAATGCCATTTCAGCCCCCCCAACCCAGTGCGGCGGAAACCCGGTCTGCAAGCGGTATGGCCTCGATCATGAAGGCAGCGAAATGGCCGAAGAGATAAGCCAGCGACAGGGCAAAGAACCGCTTTTCCACCGCGTATTTGTCGGCCTCGGCGATGGTTTCGGGGCGCCGCCAGATGCGCCATGCGCCGATCAGGAACAACGCGTTCAGAACCACCGATACGGCCAGATAGATCGGCCCGCCGATGCTGGTGAACCCCGCGCCAATCGCCACCGGAATCAACGCCACGGTATAGACCAGAATATGCGCGCGCGTGACGCGGCGACCGTGGGTCACGGTCAGCATCGGCACCTTGGCCTTGGAGTAGTCGCTGTTCATGAACAAGGCCAGCGCCCAGAAATGCGGTGGCGTCCACATGAAGACCAGCGCGAACATCAGCACCGATTCCAGGCTGACCGATCCGGTTGCGGCGGCCCAGCCGATCATCGGCGGAAACGCCCCTGCGGCACCTCCGATCACGATATTCTGCGGCGTCGACCGTTTCAGCCACATCGTATAGATCACAGCGTAAAAGAAGATCGTGAAGGCCAGAAGCCCGGCAGCCAGCCAGTTCGAGGCCAGCCCCAGCATCACCACCGAAATCCCCGACAACGCCAGTCCCAACGCCAGCGCCTCGCCGGGTTGAACCGCCCCCGAAGGGATCGGGCGGTTGGCCGTGCGCTTCATCACCCGGTCGATATCGGCATCCCACCACATGTTCAGCGCGCCCGACGCCCCGCCACCCAACGCGATGAAAATGATCACCGCCAGGGATTCGATCGGATGCAGACGCACCGGCGCGACCATCAGACCGACCAGGGCGGTGAACACCACCAGCGACATCACCCGCGGCTTCAGAAGCTGGACATAATCACCGAAACCGGCCTCGCCGGTTCCTGCCTGTCCTGTCAAATCTGCGCGAATGTCGGTCATCTTGCCCCCTGGATGGAAAGTCGCCGCGCACCCGCGAACGGGCGCGCGGGGCCGTCATGTCGGATCACTCGGCGGCAACAGCCGCCAGCTGGATCGAGGCGTCATAGCCCGGCGCGGCTGCGAGGTTCTCGGCGCCTTGCTCTTGCAGCCAGGCGACGTAATCCTCTACCGGAACGGCGCGCACGACGATCGGCATGTAGGAATGGCCCTGGCCGCAAAGCTCCGAGCACTGGCCAAAGTAGATGCCAGGCTCGTCGACATTGAACCAAAGCTGCGCCAGGCGGCCCGGAACCGCGTCTTGCTTGACACCAAAGGCCGGGATCGCCCAGGAATGGATCACGTCCGAGCCAGTGACCTGCATCACCACGTTCTGACCGACCGGCACCACGACCTGAGTATCGGTTGCCAGCAGATAATGACGATCCTCATAGCCGAACTCGGACAACTCTTCGCGCTGCAACATGTAGCTGGAGAATTCGACACCGTGATCGACGTATTCATAGCCCCAGTACCACTGGTAGCCGGTAACTTTGATCGTCACGTCGGCATCGGGCATGATCTGCGAGCGGAACAGAGCCGGGACGGTGAACGATCCGATGGCGATCAGGATGAAGATCGGCAGGATCGTCCAGGCCACTTCCAGCGGCGAATTATGCGTGAAGCGCGCCGGAGTCGGGTTGGCGCGGCGGTTGTGGCGAACGATGACCCACAACAGCAACACGCAGACAAACACCGTGATCCCGGTGATCAGATACAGGATCGCGGTATCGATCCAGAACGCTTCGCGGGCAAGCGAGGTTGCCGCGTCCTGGTGGTGCCAACCGCCTTCATGGGGTTCGCCCCGGAACGGCACGTCCTGCGCCAGTGCCTGACCCGCCACCACCATCGACAGCGTCGCGCCACCAGTTACGGCGGCGAGACGGGTGAGGTCCTTGAAAAGATGCATCGTATGTTCCCGTTTTTACGCGGCGCTTCGACCGTCATTCATCCCGCCGGTCACATGATCGTGCATTCGGCTCAGGCCGGGCACGAACCGAAATCGGCGGTTTCCCTCTCTTCTAAAATCATATTAGCATCGCCAGAACAAGCCAAACCAATGCGTCAGTTCGCCGCCTTTTGACCTAAGTCAAAGACGAGGGCGTCCAGCGCGAAAGGAGAACCATGTCCGCAGCCGCTCAAGTCCAGGCCGCCGCCGAGGCTTTCAACCCGTTCGAAACGATGATCGACCGCGATCGCACCCTTGCTGTGCTGCGCGAGGCCGTTTGCGGGGCCGATGACGGTGAGGTGTTCCTTGAGCGCCGCCGGTCCGAATCACTTGTCCTCGACGACGGGCGGATCCGCTCGGCGGGGTATGACGCGGGCGAAGGCTTTGGCCTGCGGGCGGTGCGCGGTGATGTCGCAGGCTATGCGCATTCCACCCAGATCACCGAATCCGCCCTTAAACGCGCTGCGGCGACCGCGCGGCTGGCCGTGGGCGCTGGCGGCGGCACCCTGGCTGCGGCACCGGCGCGCACCAATCGACACCTCTACGCAGATTTCAACCCGATCAACGACGCCAGCTTCGCCGCCAAGATCGAAACCCTCCGCGAGATCGACGCCTTCGTGCGCGCCCTCGATCCGCGCGTCGTTCAGGTGACCGCGAGCCTCGCCGCCTCGGTTCAGGACATCGCCATCCTGCGCCCCGAAGGCGGGCTTCTGACCGACACCCGGCCGATGGCCCGGATCTCCATCGCGGTAATCCTGGAGCAGGACGGGCGCCGCGAATCCGGGCATTACGGCGGCGGCGGGCGGATTGGCCTGTCGGGGCTGATGGAGGCGAATCACTGGCAACCCGTCGCCCGCGAGGCTCTGCGCGTGGCCATGGTCAATCTGGATGCGCGCCCTGCGCCCGCCGGCAGTCTCGATGTCGTGCTCGGGCCCGGCTGGCCCGGCATCTTGCTGCACGAAGCCATCGGTCACGGGCTCGAGGGGGACTTCAACCGCAAGAAGACCTCGGCCTTTGCCGGGTTGATGGGCCAGCAGGTCGCCGCCAAAGGCGTCACCGTTCTGGATGACGGCACGATCCCGGACCGACGCGGCTCGATCACCATCGACGACGAGGGGACGCCATCGCACAAGACAACGCTGATCGAGGATGGCGTGCTGGTGGGCTACATGCAGGATCGGCAGAACGCCCGCCTGATGGGGGTCGCGGCCACCGGCAACGGTCGCCGCGAGAGCTACGCGCATGCGCCCATGCCGCGCATGACCAACACCTACATGCTGGGCGGCACCGATGAACCGGGCGATCTGGTGGCCAGCATGAAGGACGGGATCTGGGCCGTTGGCTTTGGCGGCGGGCAGGTCGATATCACCTCGGGCAAGTTCGTGTT
>JAGRMK010000414.1:1976-6035 GCA_020441345.1 Paracoccaceae bacterium | reverse complement strand
GCTCGTCGTTGCCGCCGCCATAGCCTACGCCCCGCGACCGGCCGACGGCGTCGATTTCGTCGATGAACACGATACAGGGCGCGTTTTTCTTGGCCTGCTCGAACATGTCGCGCACGCGCGACGCGCCGACACCGACAAACATTTCCACAAAGTCGGACCCCGAGATGGTGAAGAACGGCACCCCGGCTTCGCCAGCGATAGCCCGCGCCAGAAGCGTCTTCCCGGTGCCCGGAGGGCCCACCAGCAGCGCGCCCTTGGGGATCTTGCCGCCCAGACGGCTGAATTTCTGCGGCGTTCGCAGGAATTCCACGATTTCTTCCAGCTCTTCCTTGGCTTCGTCGATGCCCGCCACGTCGTCAAAGGTCACGCGCCCGTGCTTTTCGGTGAGCAGCTTGGCCTTGGACTTTCCAAAGCCCATCGCCCCGCCCTTTCCGCCGCCCTGCATGCGATTCATGAAGAAGATCCACACGCCGATCAGCAGCAGGAACGGCAACCAGACCGAAATCGCCGACATCAGGCCCGAGCGTTCCTGCGCCCGCGCCTCGACCGAGACATTCGCCGCGATCAGACGATCCGTCGGGTTCTCGCCCGAGGGGCGGATGGTGGTATAGACCTGACCCGTCCGGTCCGTCACCCGCAGCGTCTCGCCGTCGATGATGACGCGGCTCACATCGCCGGCCTCGACCCGTTGCAGGAAGTCGGAATACCCGACGGTCCGACCCGAGGTCGTGCTGCTCCCGTTGTTGAACAGGGTGAACAGGACGATCATCAAGAAGAACAGGACGATCCAGAAGGCGAAATTTCTCGCGTTGCCCACGGGGCTCTCCAATCACAGGGCCGAGTGTGGCCAGTTGGGTCTAAAATAGTGATGCGCGGGTCGACTTCAATGCGATAGTTCCCACTGATTGCCCCTCGCGGCGAGAGGTCGCGCAGAAAGATGCCATTTTTGCGGCCAGAACACCAAGGGCGCGGCAATCAAGACCTGATCCACCCAGATCGCGGGCAACCCGGCCAGCACCCTCTGCGACATCCCGGTTTCACGCCAGTGCGGATGCAACCCGGCCCGGGCCTGGGCACTCAATTGCGCAAGGCCGCGCTCACCTAAAGCGCGAATCACCCCGCCGCCCGGCCCCGTCGCCCGCCAGCGGCGGTCCCAGGTCCGATCTGTCGGCACGCTGAGCGCCGCCACCGCGCGCGGTTCGCGATAGAGCCGCAGATGCGCCCCCTCGTCTTCCAGCACGCAGCCCATCAGGGTGCCCCCCGCCTCGATCAGGCGCAGCAAGGCCGCGTGGCGCGGTCGGTGCTCGGACCCTGACAGCGCCATCAACAGCTCCGCGATCAGTCGGTCGCGGATCTCGGGCGCCAGGGTCAGAACCGCCCGGTCCAACCGCGCGGTGCCCAGCTCCTCGACCACATGCGCCTGTATCGCGTCGCGGGTGGCCGCCTCCAGCGCGGCACGCGCCCGGCGCATCCGCATTGCCGTTGCCGCAAGCCCCGCAACGTCGATCCCCAGGGGGGCCAGCGTAGCCAACGCTTGCCGCGCCCGAACCCGCAGGAACCGGTCGTCGTCATTCGACGGATCCTCGATCCAGGTCACACCCCGCGCCACCAGAACGCCCCGCAGATCCGCGCGCGACACCCCCAGAAATGGCCTGAGCCATACCGTGCCCCGCGCCCGACGCGCCTCGTCCATCGCCGACAGCCCGTCGACACCAGAGCCTCGCGCCAGCCGGATCAACACCGTCTCGGCCTGATCGTCACGGGTGTGGCCCAGGATCACCGCGTCCACCCGCCCCTCGGCCCACCCCCCGATCAAATCCAGCCGCGCACGCCGCGCCTCTTGTTGCAGGTTTCCGCGCCCGGTCGGGGTCCAGCGCAAGACGCGGTGCGCAACACCCAGGCGCAGGCAGAGTTCCGCGACCTGCGCCGCCTCCGCCGCCGACCCGCTGCGCAACCCGTGATCCACGGTCACCGCTGAAACCGCCCCGGCGCCCTGCGCCTCGACCGCCAGAACCAGCGCCGCGACGGAATCGCCGCCACCCGACACCGCAACCCCGATGCGCCCCGGGCCGCCCTGCCGCGCAAGACAATCGCGCAAGGCCGAAAGGGGGCCAGGATCATCCATGACCCGGCCCCCTCATCTGTCCGAAAATATCCTCAGGGGGTGAATGGCGCACAGCGCCAGAGGGGGGCGGAAAGCCCCCCTGCCCGGTCCCCGATCCCTCGGGTCCGCCGGTCAGTTCGAAACCACCGTCACCGCGCGGCGGTTCAGATCCCAGCAGCGCTGCTCGGCGCAAACCTCGACCGGGCGCTCCTTGCCATAAGACACGGTGCGCATGCGATGCGCAGCCACGCCCTCGGCGGCCAGGAACTGTTGCACCCGCGCCGCACGCCGCGCGCCCAGCGCCACGTTGTATTCGCGCGTGCCGCGTTCATCCGCATGCCCTTCGATCAGGATCGAATACTGCGGGTTGCGGTTCAGCCAGACGGCCTGCGTGCGCAGAACGATCTGCCCCTGGTCGGTCAGGTCGCTGGAATCCACGGTAAACCGCACCGTGTCGCCGATCGTCGTGTTGAAATAGGCGATCGATGCCGGGTCGTTCGGATCGCCCAGCGCCATCGAGCTGATGCCGCCCGCGCCACCCGCGCCGTATTGATAATCATCCGCGCCGCCACGCGGGTTGTTGCACGCCGCCAATGCCAGCGCGGCTGCCACCAGCGTGGCCTTGCTCAGAAATGTCATCGTTTGATCCTTGTGGTTCATCCTGCCCCGGGATCATCATAACAGACCCGGTGGCGCGGGGGAATCGGGCTTCGTTCACGTTGTGCGGCGCGCCGCTTATGGCAAGAGTGGCGACCAGGACGGATCCGAGGCCGGGCCCGGCGTAAGCACCCGGCGCAGGTTGCGCCCGGTGATATCGACCGACATCAGCGACGGATCGCCGCCCGCCTCTTCGCGGGTGAACATGATCACCCGTCCATTGGGTGACCAGGTCGGTCCCTCGTCAAGGAAACTGGCGGTCAACAAACGCTCGTTCGAGCCATCGATCCGCATCACGCCGATATGGAACCGCCCGTTATGCTGCTTGGTAAAGGCCACCAGATCGCCGCGCGGCGACCAGACCGGGGTCGAATACCGCCCCTGCCCCTGGCTGATCCGCTGCGGGGTGCCGCCGCCGACCGGCATGACATAGAGTTGCGAGGTGCCCGAACGGTCACTTTCGAACACCACCTGCCCGCCATCGGGTGAAAAGCTGGGCGCCGTGTCGATCGCGGACGTCGTCGTCAGCTGCCAGCGTTGACCGCTGGCCAGATTAAGCAAAAACAGATCCGTGGTGCCATTGACCGACAGCGAATAGACCACCGACTGACCGTCGGGCGACCAGCGCGGGGCAAAGGTCATCTCGCCGGGCTGGTCGCCGATCACCTGCCTGCGACGGCTGGCGACATCCATCAGATAGATGCGCGGAAACCCGGTTTCATAACTGGTGAACAGGATACGGTCGCCGGTCGGCGAGAAACGCGGCGCAAAGGTCAGCGCGGTGCCATCGGTCAGGTACTGGATGCTTTGCGGATCACCGTCCTGATCCATGATCGCCACCTGCTTGCGGCGGTTGTCGCGCGGCCCGCTTTCGGCGATGAATACCACCCGGCTGTCGAAATACCCGGTCTCGCCGGTCAGCCGCTGGTAGACCTGATCGGAGACCCGATGCGCCATGCGCCGCCAGGCATCGGTGCTGCCATCCAGTTGCAACCCATCGCCCAGCTGCTGTCCGCTCACCACGTCGAACAGCCGGAATTTCACGGTGATCTGGTTGCCAGTGACGCGCACCGCCCCGGTGATCAGCGCTCGGGCGTTGATCGCGCGCCAGTCGGTGAATTGCACCGGGCTGTCAAAACTGGTGATCCGCCCGATATGCGCGGTCGGCGGGATTTCCCGCAACAGGCCGGTACCCGACAGGTTGTTGGCGATCACCCGCGCCAGCCCCTGCGCGTATTGCCCGCCGGCGCCGTTTTCGGGCACGAAATCGGGAATCGCATAGGGCACGGGTTCGATCA
>JAGRMK010000414.1:0-1884 GCA_020441345.1 Paracoccaceae bacterium | reverse complement strand
GTAATATGGGTCATCGTGTACTCATCCGTGCAGGGTTAAACGTGATTTCGACCAATCGCCATTGATCATACATGTCCTGAGGCAATCCATAGCCATTGATACCACATTGAACGATGGCCTGTCGCCCCGCGTCGAAGGCGACCTGCTGCCCGGCCGGCGAGCCGCCCTCGGCGTTGACCAGGCGGATGGAGTCACCGACAGGCCGGGCATCCTGCGTCATTTCGAAGGCGATCGTGACAACCGCATTCATCGCGTCTTGCGACATCAGCCCGGTGTTCCAGCACGATTCGATGTTCAGTCGGAGGGCATCGACATCGGACTGACTGAGCACGGCGGGCTCGTCCAGAGCCCCGGCGAGCGCCTGGGCCAGCGCGTCCTCGATGGCGCTGGCGGTCGGGCCGACGGGTTCGGGCGTCGGGTTGGCTGCTGGCGTTGCCGGGCGCGCGGCGTCGGGCGCCGGTTGTGAGACCGGGTCAGGGACCGGTGACGGGGCCGAAGGCCGGCGGCGCGGGCGCAGGCTGACTTCTGGCGCGGTCGCGGTCCGCTGTGCGGGTTCGGTTTCGCTGATCCGCGTCGCCTCGGTCACGGTTTCGGTCGCCGCCGCCGCGCGCTGCGTGGCATCCTGGGCCTCGGGGGCCGCGACGACGGCGGTGGCGTCGGGCGCCGCGGCTGCCTGGTCGGTCGGCGCAATGGTGACTTCGGGATCAGGCGTCGGCGCGGCCTGGGGTGCCACACGGTCGGCGGGGCGCTGGACCGGCGTCAGGCTGGCATCCGGTGTGGTTCGCGGTGCGACAACGGCGGCCTGGGGCGGGATCACGGGCTCTGGCGGGGCGATGGGTGCCGGGGGGGTGATCGGTGCTGGCGGCGTGATGGGGGCCGGGGGCGTGATGGGCGCTGGGGTTGGAACCGGCTGGGGCGCCGGAGCCGGAGCGGGCGCAGGGGCTGGCGTCGGGACCGGCGCAGGCGGCTCGGGCTGTGTCAACGCGGCGAAATCCTGCGCAGAGATCAGCGAAACCTCGGTCACTTCGGGGATCATCGAGTCGTCAGGCGCCGCAAACAGATCGAACAGCATGATCCACAGGACCAGCCCGACATGCAGCCCCGCCGAGACCTTTTGCCCCGTGTTCAGATGAAGTTGCGCCAGTGCCGCCATGATCCGTTACCGTTCCGCCCTTGCCTCCCCGCTATTGACCAGCGGTGGCCCCGAAAGCCGGGCCGCCGGTGTCCGTCACCAGGCCGATGTTGCGAAATCCGCCCGCGTTCAATGCGCCCATCACCTGCACCACCCGCTCATAGGGGATCGCCCCGTCGGCGCGCAAAAAGATGCGGTCATCCTGGCGTTCTGCGGCAATCGCCTGAAGCCGTGGCAACAACTCGTCGGCGGCGATCTCGGTGCTTTGCAGCATCACCAGCCCGTCGGCGGTGAGCGTGATCGACAGCGGTTCCTCTTGCTCGGACGGCAGGGCCCCGGCCGCCGTGCGCGGCAGTTCCACCGGCACGCCCACGGTCAGCATCGGCGCGGCGACCATGAAGATGATCAACAGCACCAGCATGACATCGACAAACGGGGTCACGTTGATCTCGGACATGCGCGCGCCATGCCCTCGCCGACGACGCCGGGTGCCCGAGGTGGATTGCTTGCGGATCGCCTGAGCACCCATCGTCAGGCGTCCAGATTGCGCGACAGAAGCGTGCCGAATTCATCGGCGAACTGCTCGTAGCCGCTGGCGATGGTGTCACTGTCGTCGGACAGCTTGTTGTAAAAAATCGTCGCCGGGATCGCCGCCAGCAGGCCCAGACCAGTCGCCATCAGCGCCTCGGCGATGCCCGGCGCGACCACGGCAAGGTTGGTGGTCTGCGCCTCGGAAATGCCGATAAAGCTGT
>JAGRMK010000413.1:11212-14026 GCA_020441345.1 Paracoccaceae bacterium | reverse complement strand
TAGAGCAGCGGAATCATAATCCGCGTGTCGGGGGTTCAAGTCCCTCCTCCGCTACCATTTCCCCTTTTTCCCGGAAGACGTAGCGCTCCGCGTGCCTTGTCGGCATGTAAACATCCGATGCGCCGCGTTCCTGAGGGGGGTGTCGCGGGCGGAAACAAAGCTGGGCAAGGGCTTCTGCCCTCGTCTTTGCTCTTCAAATATCCCGGGGGACCAGGGGGCAGAGCCCCCGGATACGGTGGCAAATTGCCTGCTGGCTGGCCGTTCAGGCGATGCGGCGAAAGGTCGATTCGGCGCCCGAGTTGTCGAAGAACGGCACGCTGTCCACGCGGCCCGCGCGCAAGACGGCCTCGGCCTCGGCCAACACCACTTCGGTCACGAAGGGCAGGTCCAGGGTTCGGGCCTCGCTCAATGCGATCCAGTGCAGATGGCTGAGCTCATCCGTCGCGCGCGAAAAATCGTCGGGGTCCGTGGCCAGCGACTCGGCTTGCGCAAGAAAGAACCGGGCATCGAAGCGCCGGGTGCGACCGGGAGGTGTCACCGCGCGAAAGATGAATTGCATCGCGTCCCCGATCGGACGCAGGCCTGCTTCGGCAAAGGCCTGCCAGTCGTCTGGCACTGGCTCGTCCCAGTTGCCGGGAGCACCCAGCATCTGCCCGGCTTCTTCCCACAATTCGCGGATCGCGGCGGCCACCATTGCTTCTGGTGTCGGCGCATTGGCGGTCACCGGGCGGGCGGTCAGCAGGGCGCGCTGCGCCTCGGGCACGGCCGGGTGCAGGGGAATAGCCCAGTCATCGGCATCGATGGCCCCACCGGGAAACACGTATTTCGACGGCATGAAGGCGGCAGCCGCGCCGCGCATCCCCATCAGAACCTGGGGGTTGTCCGTTCGGCCTCCGCGCACCAGCACGATTGTGGCCGCATCGCGGATCGGTCGATCCGCGCCGATGTCGTCGGGGTCGGTGCTCATGCCTCGTTGCCGAACCCGTGCATGCGGCGCGACCATTGCAACGCGACCAGCGCCCCCTTGAATCGCGGCAGCAGCCAGAGCGCGGCGACCAGCGCGACGCTCCAGCACAGGGCGATCATCACCACGGGCGAAGGTTCCAGCGCCAGATAAACGGCGAGATACAGGGCCATGATCGATTTGCCGACGACAAGGATGGTCAGATAGGCCGGCCCGTCGTCAGCCCGGTGATGATGCAGGGCTTCGCCGCAGTCCGGGCAGGCGTCGGCCACTTTCAGATAGCCTTTCATCATGCGGCCGGTGCCGCAGGCCGGACAGGTCCGCGACCAACCCAGCCGCAAGGCCGGGCCCAGCGGGCGGTCGTCGATGGTCAGCGGAAGCGAGGTGTCTGAAAGGCTCATGGTGAACTCGTGTTGAAAAACGGGAAGGGCGGCACAAGGAAACCACGCCGGCCATGGCGAACGGCAGGCACTGGCTGGACTTACCCGGTTGCCGCGCTTGACGCAACGATAGGGATCGCGGTCCACGGGTCAAGTTTGTGTTTTTCCGGTTTGTCGCGACGGAATGCCCCGGCTGACCCGTATCATGAGGGTAATCGCGCCAAAGCAACGATGCAAGGCGCCCAGACCGGAGAGACCCGATGCAAACCAAGACCAAAGCCCTGACCGCCCTTGCCGTGGTTCTGACCGCCCTTCCCGCACTCGGATGGGCCCAGCAGGGCACGCCGATGCGCCAGCAACCGCCGGTGGTCGATTTCGCCACGGCCGATGCCGACGCCAGCGGCGGCATTTCCGCCGAGGAATGGTCGGCCTATGTCACCGCGCGGATGACCGAACGTCGTGCCGAGATGCAGGGCCAGCGCGCGGATGCGCTGATTGCGGCAGGCGATGCCGACGGCGACGGCACACTGACCCGTGACGAGTTGATGAGCGGGTTCACCGCCCTTGGTCAGCAGCGCCGCGAAGCGCGTGGTGACGGGCAGGGCCAGGGCCAGCGCGGGGATCGTGCGCGCGGCGAGATGCGCGGTGACATGCGCGGCGACGACTGCGACCAAGGCCGGGGCCGCGATGGCGGTCGGCACGGCGGACACGATAACCGTGGCGGCCGGGGCCATGGCGACGGCGACCGCGGCCACGGACGCTATGGCGACGATGGCGACCGCGGCGCGATGCGCTCGGGCGGGGACCGGGGCCGTGGCATGGAGTCCGGCGACCGGGCGCTTCGTGCCTTTGATCGGATCGACCAGAACGATGACGGTCAGATCGACGAGGCCGAACTGACTGCGATGCAGAGCCGGATGCAGCGCATGATGCCGCGCCAGGACAACTAAGACCGCCAACCGCGCTTGCGCGTCGGCGGGCCGGAGGATACCCCTTGGGGGAGGCCTCCGGCCTTGGCGGGCGGCGATACTGCCGAAAACCGGATCCAGACGCTTACCGATGCCCAGGGACACCACCGACAGGATGACACGGACCGATGCCCTGACCGATGACGCCTTGCTCAAACGCTACGCCGAAGGCGATGCGGAGGCGGCGCGGGTTCTGGTGGACCGTCTGGCCCCCCGTGTATACCGGCTGGCGCAGCGCCTGTTGCAAGACACCGCCGAAGCCGAGGATGTCACCCAAGAGGCGATGTTGCGCCTCTGGCAGATCGCGCCGGATTGGCAATCGGGCGGCGCGCAGCCGTCGACCTGGCTGCATCGGGTGACGGCCAATCTGGCCACCGACCGCCTCAGACGGCGTCGTAGTGTCGCGCTGGACGCCATCGAAGAGCCCGACGACCCCGCACCTGGCGTCGTCGAGCAGATGATCACCTCGGACCGGCATCGGGCGCTGGACGAGGCGCTGGCC
>JAGRMK010000413.1:8057-11107 GCA_020441345.1 Paracoccaceae bacterium | reverse complement strand
GCACGCGGCAAACGCAAGCTGGCGGACTTGCTGTCCGGCCGGCGCGAAGAATTGGGATTTGAACGATGACCCAGGACCGAAAGACCGACCTGTCACCGCAACGGCCCATTGCCGCCGTAGACGACGCGGCGCTTGACGCCCTGTTCGCCGAGACTCGCAACACCAGGCCCGACCCGGTGCCGGCGGGGTTGCAGGCGCGGTTGCTTGCCGACGCACTGGCCGCGCGGCCGAAACCGGCCGAGCGCCCGATGGCGCGTGGCTGGCTGGCGCGGATTGGGGTCCTGCTGTCCGAAATCGGCGGCGCACCCGGGTTGACGGGCGTAGGCGCGGCGGGGCTGGCGGGGCTCTGGATCGGGTTTTCCGGTCCGGGCGTGACGGGTGATCTTGTCGATCAGGTCTGGCAGGGCGCGGCCAGCCTGAGCCCAACGGTCTCGGCCTGGGGCGGCGATGCGGCGCTCACCGAGACGCTGTTTGCCGATGCGGGCACCGACCTTTTGACCCTGATGAGCGGCGAAGCCGAGTGAGGCGAGAATGACACATCCTTCCGATCCGACATCCCCGAATTCGCCGACTCCACCGCGCCGCCCCGGCCGCGCGCGACGCGGCCTGCGCGTGGCGCTGGTAGCATCGCTGATGGTGAACGTGCTGTTGATCGGGGTCCTGGCCGGGGGCGCGATGCGCTTTGCCCGCTATGAGCCCTCTGTGGCCGCGGGGCCGGATCTGCGCAGCTTGTGGCGGGCTTTGCCCGACGAGGTGCGCAACGACTTGCGCGCGCAGTCGCGCGGCAATGGCTTCACGGGCGATCTGGGGCCGCGACCGACCCGCGAAGACCGCTATGCACGCGCGTCCGAACTCAATGCACGGATCCTGGAGATGTTGCGCGCCGAGAGTTTCGACGCCCAGGCCTTCGCGTCTTTGCTGGGCGCCGAGCGAGCCCGAAACGAGGTGCGTCTGGTTGCCGCGCAGACCGCGTTTGCGCAGCGCGTCGCCGCCTTGACGCAAGAACAGCGCCGGGACATGGCGGATCGCTTGGCCGAGGCTTTGCAACGACGGTCACACCCCTGAGCAGGCGCCTTTTGATCATCGGCTTCGGCAGTTGCCGCACGCCGCCCTGATCTTGCGACCGCGAGGCTTTGGCAGACGATCTGCAGCCCGTCCGGGCATGCCCGGCATGCGCCGGGGCAGGGCGGGAAAGAACAAGGGCTCTGGCTCCGCACCGCCGGCAGCGGGGCCGTCGGTATTGCCATGCGAGATGCGCTCGATATCCGGGAAGCGGTCAGGCGGCGCTGGAAATCGTTACCTGGTTGCGGCCCTCGGTCTTTGCCGCCATCAGCGCCGCGTCGGCGCGTGCCAGGGTGTCGCGCGCCGTCGCTGCAGGGTCGCGGGTTTCGGGCGCCAGATCCGGCCCCAGGGCCAGCCCGACCGAAATCGTCACGGTGACCGCGCCCCGTCCCTCGGGCAAGGGAATCGGGTGATCGCCGATCACACGGCACAGGCGTTCCGCCGCCAGGCGCGCGGTGCCCAGCGTGGCTTCGGGCAGGGCGACGAGGAACTCTTCTCCGCCGATCCGAGCGACCAGATCCGCGGGCCGCAGATTGTCGCGCAGCCGCGAAGCGACGGTTTCCAGCACCGCATCCCCCGCGACATGGCCATAGGTGTCGTTCACGGATTTGAACCGGTCGAGATCCAGCAACATCACGGCAAAACGCCGCCCGGTTTCGCGTGCCTTGTTGGCGATGCGATCCATGTGGGCGATGGCATAGCGGCGATTGTAGAGCCCGGTCAACGGGTCGGTAATCGCCATACGCAAGCCCTTGTGCACCGATCGGCGCAACTGGTCGGCGCGACGTTTGCGCCGGACATGAAGGGTCACACGCAGGGCGGTTTCCTGCGGATCGAGGGGCAGGGTCAGCAGATCGTTCGCGCCAACGTCCAGCGCCATCGCCGCTGCTTCCGGCTCGGCCTCGGGCAGGACGAGCGCGATGGCCGCGTGGCGGCTCTGGACGCGAGACCGCAGGTCGGCAACCAACCGCAGGCCCGACCCTTGGGCACCCAGATTGGCCGCCACCAGATAGATATCGGGCACGCCGCCTTGCGGTCGGTCGCTGAGTGCCGTGGTTGGAGACAAGATGGAGATCCGTTCCTTCAGATGCGGAGCCAGCGCGTTGCGCCAGTTCATCGCAACAGCAGGTTCGGCCGCGATCAGGCCGACGTGACCGGGCATGCTGAATACCGTTTCGCCTTCGGCAAGGTCCAGTTCGCCCCATGTTTCCGACCGCATCCGAAGTTCTGATTCGGTCTCGTGAGCCCGCAGAAGGCTGCGGATCCGCGCCAGAAGGATCACTTCGTTCAGAGGTTTCGTCAGAAATTCGTCCGCGCCGGCCTCAAGCGCGCGCAGACGGCTTTCGCGATCGGTCGAGGCGGTGATGATCACCACCGGGATGTGCCAGGTTGCGGGGTCGGCCCGCAGCTTGCGGCACACCTCGATCCCCGAGATATCGGGCAGCACCATGTCCAGCAGGATCAGCTTTGGCTGTTCTTCACGCGCCAGCCTCAGCGCGCTGCTGCCATCCACCGCCTGAAGGGTTTCGTGGCAAGCGGCATTGAGCTTGACCTTCAGGATGATCCGGTTGGTAGCCAGATCGTCGACGATTAAAATCTTGCGCGACATGTACACTTACCTTCCGCCATGCCGTTGCCAATCTTTCCCTTGATCGCTTCGGGCCCAGGTCGTAGCTCAGGTCTAGCGCGAATAGGTTAATGAATCCTTTCGCACCGTTAACTTTGTCGAAAGGATGCTGCATGACCCTGTCGCAGGCTTCCGCCGAGACCTTCGCGGTGCGGGTGTTCGCCTGGCTGGCCGATGACAACGCCCGTATTGGCGCATTTCTGGCCTGGTCCGGCGAAACCCCTGACAGCCTGCGGCGCAGGCTCGATGATCCGGCGTTGCTACTGGCGGTGATCGACTTCCTTATGCTGGACGAATCCCTGTTGCTTGAAGCTTGCCATGATCTTGATATCCCACCACAAACCCCGATGCAGGCGCGCGC
>JAGRMK010000413.1:0-8005 GCA_020441345.1 Paracoccaceae bacterium | reverse complement strand
GGAACCCTGTTTGATTTCCAGGCTACCTGGGGGGGCTGGGCACAGACGCTTCTGGCCGATCTGTCATGCGGGAACGCCGGCCTTGCCGAGGCGATGGCAGAGGCACTGGAATTTGATGCCGAAGCCCGGCGTTTTCGGCCCGGATCGCCCGTCATTGCCGGGACAGGTCGCGAAGTTGCCGAATTGCTTGCGCCGCTGACTCCATCGCACGACATCGCATCGCTTGAATCCTTGATCGCGCGCGCGGCTGTGACGGCGCCGCTGGTTCCGTCCGTCCCATTGCGCCCCTTGCTGGACCGGCTGCGGGCTGCCGGCTTGCGGTTGGGCGTTGCGACCAATGATTTCGAAGCCGTCGCCCGAAAGCATGTCGCACCACAGATCGACCTGTTCGATTTCGTGGCCGGGTTCGATTCCGGCTTTGGCGGAAAACCGGAGCCAGGAATGCTGCTGGCCTTTGCCGCCCATGTCGGTGTCCCGCCGGGGGCGGTTCTCATGGTCGGCGATTCGCGACACGATCTGATTGCCGGGCGCGCCGCCGGGATGGCTACGCTGGGCGTGTTGACCGGGGTCGCAAGCGAGGCGGATCTGGCGCCCCTGGCCGATGCCGTGCGGCCCGATATCGGGCATTTGCCGGACCTTCTGACGATGACCTGACGGCGTTCGCCATTCGTTAAGACCTTTGCGCCAGTCTTGGGCAGAGTGGCAACGAGTGACGAAGATGCATGGTCTGATCAACAAGTCGATCCAATTGTTCCTGTGCGACTCCTTTGGCACGGCCGTGTGGCAAGACATCGCGCAGGCCTCGGGCGTCGCGCAACGGCTTGGCCCGGATGGGTTCGAGCCGATGCAACTCTATGATGACGCCCTGACAGAGGCGGTCCTCGCCGCCGCCGTCTCGGTGTTGCGCCGCCCGCGCGATTGCCTGCTGGAGGATCTGGGAACCTTTCTGATATCGAACGAACGGCTGGAACCCTTGCGTCGATTGTTGCGCTTTGGCGGCGTCAGTTTCACGGACTTTCTGTATTCACTGGACGATCTGCAAGGACGATCGCGGCTTGCCGTGCCGGATCTGGCGCTTCCTGATCTGACCGTCGACGATGTCGGGACCGGGCGCTTTACCCTGTCTTGCCGCGGCTCGTTGCCGGGATTTGGGCACGTCATGGTCGGGATATTGCGGACCCTGGCAGACGATTATGGCGCCCTTGCGGTATTGGAACACCGGGGAGGCGGGGATGCGGGAACCGATGAACTCATCACCATCGAGGTTCACGATCCGGCCTTTCATGCTGGTCGGCGATTCGATCTGGCTGCCGAGGCGCAGTGATGGACGGTCATCTGCGCCAGCATGAGTTTCTCCTCTCGGGGTCGGCACTGGGGCACCTGATGCCAATGTATCTCTGGCTTGATGCCGAGGCGCGAATCCGGGGCGCCGGGCCGACTTTGCGCAAGTTGATGCGGCATCCGGGCCTGGGCACCGGGCTGGAGGAGGTTTTCGTTTTGCGCCGTCCGCGCAGGATCGCCGCAGCCACGGATCTGACGAGCGCCCAGCGCTTGCGAATGAGCCTGCGACAATCGCCCTTTACGACCTTCAAGGGCATCGCGGTGCCCTTGTTGGCCGATGATGGCGTGTTGCTGAACCTGTCCTTCGGCTATGCGGTGCGCGATGCGGTGCGTGATCATGGCTTGTCGGATACGGATTTCGCAGCGACGGATCTCGCCATCGAACTGCTGTACCTGGCCGAGGCGAAGGCTGCGGTGATGGGTGAAGTCAGCAAGATGGCCGTGCGTTTGCAAGGGGCCAAGGCGCGGGCCGAGGAACAGGCCCTGACCGACGCGCTGACCGGGTTGGGCAACAGACGCGCAATGGAACAGGCGCTGGCGACACTGCTGCGCGAGGGCACGGGGTTCGCGCTGATCCATCTCGACCTCGATTATTTCAAGCAGGTCAACGATACCCTGGGGCATGCCGCGGGCGATCACGTCCTGACCGAAGTTGCGGCGGTCTTGCGCGCCAGTGTACGCGGCGCGGATCTGGTTTCCCGGGTCGGTGGCGATGAGTTTGTCGTGCTGCTTGCCGGGGTTCGTGATCGCGCACCGCTGGAGCGGGTCGGCGCCCAGATCCTTGAACGCATGCGGCGCCCGATCCTGTATGACGGCGAGACCTGCCGGATAGCCGTGTCAATGGGCGCGGTGATGGGGCCGACGGTTCCGACCTCAGGCGACGCGGCCGAGGCACTGATGGCCGAAGCCGACCGTGCGCTCTATGCATCGAAACGCGCGGGTCGCGCACGGTTGACCTTCGCCCTGCCGGACGGAACGCTCGAGGCAATTGCCACCCCCCCTTCAGAGGAAGGGAGGTGACGCAAGTCAATGCCGCACGAACAGTTCGCCCTGCAAGGTGCACAGTTTTTCAGGCCCGTCGTCGGTGATCAGGATCGGTTCGGTAATCTCGATCCCGCCATCGTCGAGCCAGAGCGCCGGCATGAAATGAAACACCATGCCCGGTTTCAGTTCGGTCATGTCGCCGCGGCGCAAGGACATCGTGCGTTCGCCCCAATCCGGTGGATAGCTCAGACCGATGGAGTATCCGCAACGGCTGTCCTTGCTGAAGCCATGCCCGTTCAGAGTGGCGTTGAAGGCATTGGCGATGTCTTCGCACACGTTGCCGACAACCGCCTGTTGCAGCGCGGCGGCGGTGGCGTCCTGAACGGCTTCCTCGGCACGGCGATAGGTTGCCGGGGGTTCGCCGAAAAACAGCGTGCGCGATTGCGGGCAGTGATACCGGCGGTAGACTCCGGCGATTTCAAAGAAATGCGCCTCGCCTTTCTGCATGGGCCGATCATCCCAGGTCAGATGCGGGGCCGTGGCATCCATGCCCGACGGCGCCATCGGCACGATCGCGGGATAATCGCCCCAATGACCGGCGGCACCCAGCGTGCCGGCGCGCAGGATCTCCGCTACCAGAACGTTCTTGGGCAATCCGGGCTCGGCAACGTCCAGGATTGTCTGATGCATCGCCTCGACGATCCGCGCGGCGCGGCGCATCCGCTCGATCTCGGCGGCGCTCTTGATCGTGCGCTGCCAGTTTACCAGCCCCGTCGCATCGACAAGGGCCAGCGAGGATGCGAGCACCGCGTGGGCTTTGGCCGAATAGTAATAATTATCCATTTCGACACCGATGCGCCCCGTAGACCACCCTCGCTCGACCAACAGCGCCGCCAGTGTCTCCATCGGGTGTTTCTGAGGGTTCTGGACATAGGTGTCGTCGTAGCCGAAAATATCGTCGTCCTGCATCCAGACCGTGCGCCGTGCACCGGCCGCATCCATCGCACGCCCCCACCAGACCGGTGCACCGCTGGGACCGATCACCACCGCCTGATGGACGTAGAACGACCATCCATCATACCCGGTCGCCCAGGCCATGTTCGACGGATCGGACAGGATCAGCGTGTCCAGACCTGCAGCCGACATGGCGGTGCGAATCCGGGCCAAGCGGGTATCGTATTCGGCTTGTGTAAAATCGGCGAGGTCCATCAGGGGCTCCGGCTGGGGTCTGCGGGCAAGAGAGGTCATGTCCGCTGCAAGGCGAGACCATGCCAGTCTCGCAAAACCCCATGCCAGAGCACGAGAGAAATCCGACGGTTTTGCGCAGCTTCGCGGCGTTACCGGTCGAGCCAGATGGTCATCGGACCGTCATTGACCAGCGCGACCTGCATTTCCGCCCCGAAGACCCCGCGACCGACGCTAACACCCTGCGATGCGAGGTGGTCGGCGAAGACCTCGTACAGGGCGCGTCCGATATCCGGTGCCGCCGCGGCGGAAAACCCGGGACGATTGCCGCGCGCGGTATCGGCTGCCAGGGTGAACTGGCTGACCACCAGAGCGCCCCCGCCGACATCGGCGAGGCTGCGATTGGTCTTTCCCATGTCGTCCCGAAAAATGCGCAATTTCAGGATCTTGTCGGCCAGGGCCCGGGCCGACCCTGGATCATCGCCCTGCATTGCGCAAACCAGGATCATCAACCCCGGACCCGTTTGGCCGACCACGGTTCCATCGACCGAGACCGAGGCCTCAGTCACCCGTTGGATCAAGGCGCGCACTACGTGCCCTGCGAGAAGTAGACATAGGCGGCAAGCGCCAGGGCCACCACCAGCACCGCCCCGGCGATCTTCCAGATCGACCATGGGCGTTCGCCCTGAACCTTGCCGGTCTGGCCGTTAACCACGAAGCGGAAGGTCTTGCCACGGTATTGATAGGCGGCCATCCAGATCGGCAACAAGAGGTGCTTGAACCGCTCGTCCTGATGCTGCGTGTCGACCGAATGGATGCGCTGTTCGTCACCGCCGATGCTGCGCCGGACATCCTGCTTGATGACATCGTCCATCCGCTCGATGGCCAGCACATGCCCCTCGGGGAGCTGCACGGTATACCCTTCGGCGCGGAACCCAGACAGGAACTGCGGGTCATAGGGCGCCAGGTCGCCCAGCATCCAGGGCTCGAGCGCGCGCACATATCTGCGCGGCAAGGACTGCGCGGCCATGATCAGCACATCGGTGAACTTGCGCGCCACGCGCCCCGACACCCGTGTCCACCGGATCTTGCGGACGCGTTCGGTCTCGGTCTTGCCGTTGCGCACCACGCTGCGCGTCTCGTAATAGGCGTCGCCCCGTTCCCCCAGGTATTTCGACTTGGTGTCGGAATCGAAGGCCCAATAAGGCACATACAACCCATCGAGGCGTGACCCGTCCGATCGTGCATATTGTTTGAGCTTGGACGGTGCGAACCACAGCCTGCCCAGCCAGTTGCGCATTGCCGTATGGGCTTCGCGTTCCGAGAGTTTGAACGGCAGGACAGCCGCCGGTTTGATGTGTCGATGGGTGCCGGTATCGGTGACCACCGGCGTGCCACAAAACGGACATTGCGCGGCATGTTGGGCCGGATCGAATTGCACCTGCGCACCGCAATTGGAGCAGCTCAGGACACGGGTTTCCTCGATCGCCTCGGGCGGAAGATGATTGGCCAGCGCCTCGCGCAGGTCCATGGTAACCAACGCTTCATTGCGCTGCTCGTCGCTGAACGGGATTTCCTGCTCGTGGCCGCAATACTGGCAGGTCAGGCGCTGCTGCCCCGGTGCATAGCGCAACTGCGCGCCGCATTGCGCGCAGGGGAAGCGGTGGGTGTCGGTAATCTGCGTCTCGGCGTCGTCGCCGTTGGCTTCGTCATTCGCGCTCATGGCTTACCCCACCGGCGGCGGGGGCGGGGGCATCGAGGCAAATAGGCTGGCCAGCCCCGGAACCTCGGCGGCTTTCTTCCAGCCGTCCTGACCCGCGGTCCAGACCAGCGACTCGCGCCCGAATTCGCCCTGACCCATCATCTGACGCAATTCAGCGTCGCCGAAGGGTCCGGTGGTCTGGCCGTTCTTCGCGACATGCCAAGCCGCTGCCGCAGGCGGGGGCGGGGGCGGGGCGGCAGCCGCCGGTTGCGCGGACGGCTGCTGGGTGTTGCCCGACATGGCGTTCGCCATCGTCTGCGCCATGCCCATGCCCATCCCCATGCCCAGGCCGGCGCCCATCGCGCTGTCGCCGCTCGCCGAGGCTGCGGTCTGCATTGCCTGCGCCGCCGAAAACTGGGTGTATTTGTTGAGATCGCCGACGATCCCCATCGAACTGCGCTGGTCGAGCACCTTTTCGACCTCTGGCGGCAGCGAAATGTTCTCGATGTAGAGTTCCGGCATCGACAGGCCGTAGTCGGTTAGGGTCGGTTCGATCGCCTGGCCGACAATATTCGACAGATCATGCGTGTTCGCCGCCATGTCGAGCGCCGGAATGCCGCTGGCGGCCAGTGCCTGGCTGACCTTTTGCACGACGATGTTTCGGATCTGGCCCGAGATCTCGTCTTCGGTGAACTCTCCGTCGGTGCCGACAATCTCGGTCATGAACTTGCCGGGGTCGGTGACTCGGATCGTATAGCTGCCGAAGGCGCGCAGGCGCAACGCGCCGAATTCGGGGTCGCGCAGCATGATCGGGTTCTGTGTGCCCCATTTCAGGCCCGGGAACCGGCGGGTGTTGACGAAATAGATTTCCGACTTGAAGGGCGAATCGAAGCCATGGCTCCAATGCTGAAGCGCCGTCATGATCGGCATGTTGTTGGTTTCAAGTTCGTAGAGGCCGGGGCCAAAAATATCGGCCATCTGACCTTCATGAATGAAAACAGCCGCTTGCCCCTCTCGGACGGTCAACTTTGCACCCATCATGATGTTGTTGCCATACCGTTCGAACCGGTAGACCAACGTGTCGCGGCTGTCGTCCAGCCACTCAATGACATCAATGAACTGGCCTTTGAGGAAATTGAAAACCATGGGGCACTCCTGCGTCTGTATTCGTTTTGCCGTGCCGTCCCGTATCGGGCCGTGGCGGGCGAACCGGCCCTAACTTTCACCCGCGGCAAGCTCGGAGGCAATGGAAAAGATGATCCGCTGGGCGCGGCCAAGCGTCATACCCGGGGTCAGTCGGGGGTCGTAATGCATTCGGAGCAACAAAAGATCGTGATCCGTCAGCAGCGCGAATTCCTGGTCGTCGTTGAAGATCGACGGGCGCGCGCGGTTGCTGTCGGATGCAAGGCCGAGACCTTGCGTCAGCTCCTCGTGATAGCAGGCCAGCCGCGTCAGGTCGGGGTGTTCGGCACGGATCACGGCCACGGCCTCGGAATAGACGGCACTACCATCGCGGGAAAACGCCATGACCATGCAGAAGGTTTCACGCGGCATGTCGGTGATCAGTCTCACCGCGGCGTCGTCGATGCCGGGTATCAGCGCACGCAGGCGGGGGCCCACCGCGCGGCGTTCGCTTTCCGACAGCACCAGAACGTGAAAATTGCCCTGGTCCGAGCCCAGCGGCGCCAGGCTGATCGCATGTCCAGAGGCCGTCGCGAGTCGGCTGGCGAGTTGCCCGACCTGCGCGTGGTCTTGCAACCGGCGGGCGCGCCCGGTGGTTGGCCCGAACTCCATCGTATAGGTGACAGGCGCCTGCCAGCGGCGCAATGGGCTGCTGGCCCCGCCGCCAAACCCCAGCGGGCCGCGCGCGTGCTCTTCGCGCAGGGCGATTTCGATATAATCCTCGGCAAGGCGCGACGCGGTGATTGGCGTCTCGTCCCGGCCTGAGTCGGTGCGCATCAGGCCGCTGGCGACCCGGCTCTGTTCAATGCGGGTGTAATAGGCGACCAGTTCCGCCGACAGTGGATCGGCGGGCAGCACCTCGGCGGGGCGGGCCGGTGCCACCGGCGAGGCCCGTGGCGTGCCGCCCGACAACGAAGCGCAGCCGGCCACCGCCGCAGCCAGCGCCAGAGCCGCCAGCGCGCGGGCGCCCAGCCAGAGCGGGTGTCGGTCAGGCCGCCGGAGGGGTTTCACGGGCTTTTGCCGCCGAGAGGGAGTCGCGCAACTCGGCCTCCATCTTGCGCAGTTCCTCTTCGGCCGCGGCGCGTTTCGCCTTGCCGGCATCGGCGATCTGCAAGCTGTCCTGGATAGTTGCGATCAGTTGTTCGTTGGCGTGCTTCACGGCCTCGATGTCAAAGACGCCGCGCTCCATCTGCTCACGCACTTCGCGGTTGGTCTGGCGCAGGTTGTCGGCATTCTTGTTGAGCAACTCGTTGGTCAGATCGTTGGCCTCACGGATCGCCTTGGCGGCATCGCGCGACCGCTGGATCGTCAGCGATTGCGCCAGCTGGGTTTCCCAAAGCGGCACGGTGTTGACCAGCGTCGAATTGATCTTTGTGACCAGCGACTTGTCGTTTTCCTGTACCAGCCGGATTGAAGGCAGCGATTGCATTGTGACCTGACGCGTCAGCTTCAGGTCATGCACCCGGCGCTCCAGATCGTCGCGCGCGGCGCGCAGATGGCGCAGTTCCTGGGCCTTGATGACCTGCTGATCCTGGGGCGCGGTCTGTACGGCGGTCGCCTTGGCGGGGTTCGTGGTCGTGTGCACTTCCTGTAGCTATTACGTGGCGGGGG
>JAGRMK010000412.1:3775-6303 GCA_020441345.1 Paracoccaceae bacterium | reverse complement strand
ACCGTCGCCGTGTTCTGGTATGGCGTTCAGGTCTATTTCGCCTCGACCGCCGTAGCCCTGCTGATCCATTCCTTCACCGGGGCCGATACCGGGCCGGAATTCCTGGGTCTGACCACCATCGACTGGATTTCCTTTGTCATCGTCTGGGCCTTTCACATCGTGATCTTCTGGCGCGGCATGAACTGGGTGGAAACCTTCCTGAACATCGCCGGCCCGTTCGTTTACGCCGTGATGATCGGCCTGGTGATTGTGCTGTGGTCAAAGTCGGATGGCCAATTGCTGGAAGCCACGCGCACCATCTTCGCCAATCCTGATGGCACCTGGGCCACCGAAATCAACGGCTTCATCGCCATTGTCGGCACGATGGTCGCCTATTTCGCCGCCGTGATGATCAACTTCAGCGACTTCTCGCGCTATTCGCGGGACAAGGCGTCGATGATCAAGGGCAACTTCGCCGGCCTGCCGCTGAACATGATCCTGTTCTCGGCGCTGGCCCTGCTGACCACCGGCGGCGCCGCCGTGGTTTACGGTGAGGCGATCATCAACCCCGCCGAGATCGTCGAGCGCACCGACAGCGTGATCCTTGGCGTCATCGCGGCGATCACCTTCTTTGCGGCAACCGTCGGCATCAACCTGGTGGCCAATTTCATCCCCGCGGTGAACGGCATCGCCAACCTGTCGCCATCGAAAATCAGCTTCCGCGCCGCTGGCCTGATCACCTCGGTTTTCGCGCTGGTCATCGGCGGGTTGTGGACCGCGTTCATCAGCCAGTTCGGCATCAGCGGGTTCGTCAACACGCTGGGCGCGACGCTGGCGCCGCTCTATGGCATCCTGGTCGTGGATTACTACCTGGTGCGCAAACAACAGCTGGTGCTCGACGATCTGTATGACTTCGAGGGCGGCCAATACCACTATCGCAGCGGCTGGAACGACAACGCGCTGGTGGCCTTTGGAATCGCGGCGGTGTTTTCGGTGGCGACGGTCTGGGTTCCCGGGCTTGACCAGCTGAGCGGTTACGCCTGGGTCATCGGCGCGCTGCTGGGCGGTGTCATCTACCGCCTCCGCAGCCGCGGCACGCAAAACGCCTGACCGGTCGCGGCCAGCGTCCTGACACCCGGCCTTACCGCAATGGTCTGGCCGGGTGCTTTTTTGCGTGTGATCGCCTGGCCATCAGGCGCCGGCCAACACCTGCCGGTCCGCACCGCCCGGTCAGAGCCGCGACAGATACACTGGCCGCAACGGCGCCAGGGCGGCGCGCGCCTCCGCAGACGGGTTGCCATAGATGGTCAGCCCAACCGGCTTGATGATGCCAAACAACCGCCGGGCAAACCGCGCGTTGAAACTGGCGATATGGGTCATCAGCGCCGCATCATCGGCATAGGATTCCAGGATGTGGCAGGTGCCGCCATCGGCGCTGATATACCAGTCATACAGCAGGCACCCCGGCTCGTTGGTGCGCGTCGCGTCGATCATCTCGTGCATGACCGCCTCCAGCGCCGGGCGCTGGCCTTCGGGCAGGCTGGCCTGCAGAACCCAGGTGATGACGTCGGTGTTCGGATCGGCGGGCATGAGGGTCCTCATCGTGGCAGGTTGAACAGATCGACCAGGAACAGCGACAACGCCGGAAAGGCGATCAGCAGCGCGAGGCGCACCACGTCGGCCAGGATGAAAGGGGCCACGCCGGCATAGATCGTGGTCAGGCTGGTTCTCGGCAACATCGCTTTCATGACGAACACGTTCATGCCGATCGGCGGTGAAATCATGCCGATTTCAATCACCATGACGGTCATGATGCCCCACCAGATCGGATCGTAGCCATAGCTGAGGATCAGCGGGAACACGAAGGGAATGGTGATCACCATCGACGAGATGGTTTCAAAGATCGACCCCAGGACGAGATACATCACCATCAGCAGGATCACCACCCAGACACCCGGCAGGCCGGTGTCGCGGATCCCGTTGACGATGATCTCGGGCAGGCCCGAAATGGTCACGGCATAGGTGAAGATCGAGGCGCCGATGGTCATCAGGTAGATCATCGAGGTGGTCGCCGCGGTTTCCTGCAACGCCTGCCAGAAGCTGCGCAGGTTCAGACGGCCGCGAAACAGCGCGATCAGGAAGGCAAGAAACGCCCCCACCGCCGCCGATTCGTTGACCGAGAAGACGCCGGCATAGATCCCGCCGGTCACCACCACCATCAGCGCAACCGCGGTCCAGCCATTGCGCAGCGCGCGCCAGGACTCGATCCAGTGCTCACGCTCGCCCGGTTCGGCCAGCGACGGGTTGCGGCGCACCAGGATCAGGATCGTCAGGATATGCAGCGACACCGCCAGCACCCCGGGGATCAGCGCCGCCACGAACAGGGTTTTCACGAATTGCTCGGTCAGAACGCCATACAGCACCAGAATGATCGACGGCGGAATCAGCATTCCCAGCGTGCCGCCCGCAGCGATCGAGCCGGTCGCCAGGCGCTCGGAATAATTGCGTTTCATCATTTCCGGCAGGGCGATGCGGGTCATCGTGGTGGC
>JAGRMK010000412.1:1124-3719 GCA_020441345.1 Paracoccaceae bacterium | reverse complement strand
ACCGCCAGACCGCCGCGGATATGCCCGATCAGCGCATGGGCGATGCGGTACAGATCCGACGATAACCCCCCGACGGTGGCGAAACTGCCCATCAGCAGGAACAGCGGGATCACCGCCAGTTCGGCGCTGCCGACCTTGCCGACGGTTTCGGTTCCGAACAGGGTCAGGGCAGGGGCGAGATTGCCCCGGATCATGCCGAAGGTCGCAACCCCGGCTATGCCCATCGCGACACCGATCGGCACATGCATCAGGATCAGCAGCAGCATCACCCCCATGCCGATCAGGCCCATGTAATGCGGTTCCATATCAGGCCTCGTAATCGGGTGCAGGGCGGCCAAGGATCTCGGCCACGGTGACGAAAATCTGCGCCGGAACGCAGATCCAGAAACAGGCGCTGGCCAGCCACCACCAGGGGGCAATCGGCCAGTTCAGAACCATGGTGTATTCATTGCTCGCGGTTACGCGTTGCGCGTGCAGCATGACGTAATAGGCGATCGCCAGGAACATCAGACCGGTCATCAGCGCGCCGAACACCTCCAGCGCGCGGTTGGCCATGCGCGGCAGGGCAGCGCCCAGAAACGTCACCTTGATCTGCCGGCGCTCCAGCAGACCGGCGGGAAAACACGAGGCGATGATGATGATCGTCAGCAGCGCGGCAAGATCGCTCGCGCCGTGAATGGGCCGGCCGGTGGCCTCTCGGGTGACGATGTCGATGACCGACAGGCCCGCGACCATCAGCAGGAACAGCACGCCGACAATCGCCGCGCCCCGGGAAATGAACAGGAACCAGCGTTCCAGTCGCTGCATGGCGGACCTCCTGCCATTGCGAGAGTAGGATGGGGCCAGGGATCACCCCCGGCCCCAGGACCGTATCAGCGGCTGCGGATGTCTTCCAGCTTGGCGACATAGGCGTCGATCAGGCCGGGGGTCGCGGCGGCCGACACCTGGTCGATCACCGGCTGCACGCGCGCGGCGATCTCGGCGCGGTCGGCGTCGCTGAGGGCGACGACGGTATGCGCCGCGTCGGCTTCCCAGGCATCGATGTTCGACGCGATCGCGGCGCTGTAGCTTTCGATCTGGCGGTCGGCAATGAACTGACCGCTCTGCGCCAGCAGCTCTTTCACGCTATCGGGCAGCGATTCATAGACGCCGCGGTTCATCACGATGGTGAATACCAGCACGCCCAGGTTGGCGTCAAAGTGGTTGGTCGCGACATCGGCGACGCGGAAGGTGCGCGCCACCGAGGCATCGGTCAACGCCCCGTCCAGCAGGCCGCGGTCGATGGCCTCGGCCATTTCGCCGGCGCTCATGCTGGTCGGCACGCCGCCCAGGGCCTCGATCACCGCGGTCTGGATCTGGCCACCGGCACGGATGCGCAGCCCGGCCAGGTCATCGACCGAGTTCACCGGCTCGCGGGTGTGAACCATATAGGCGCCCGAGGAATACATCGCCACGACGTAATAATCCTCGTAGCCGTTCAGGTGGCCTTCCTGGAACAGTTCCAGCGCCGCCAGCGAGCCCTCGCGGACGTTGGTCGCAAAGCCCGGCAGTTCGAACATGTCGAAATCGGGGAACACGCCCGGCGTATAGGACGGCACGGTCAGCGCCAGATCGGCGACGCCATCGGCAACCATCTGCGCCTGGGCCAGCGGGTTGCGGCCCAGCGTACCGCCCGCGAACAGGCTGATCTGCACATCGTCATCCGCCGCTTCGGCGTTGAACCAGTCCACCCAGGGCTGATAGATTTCCTGCACCGTCGGCGAGGCGGCGGGCACGAACACGGCAAACGCCAGGTCGCGCGCACCCGCGACAGAAGCGGTGACGCTCAGGGCAAGTCCGGCGGCAAGTCCGGTCAGGTTTCTTTTCAACATTTGGTTTCCTCCCGTTATGTTGAGCATGGGTTCGGCGCCGGGCTCAGGCCCCGCGACCGACGACAAAGGCGGCAATCGTCGTGGTCGATCCGCCGATATTCAAAAGGCCGACGCGCTTGGCGCCTTCGACCTGGCAATCCCCGGCCTGGCCGGTCACTTGGCGGAAGCCGTCCAGCATCATCCGCACGCCGGTCGCCCCGACCGGGTGCCCCAGCCCGATCAACCCGCCCGAGGGGTTGATCGGCAACCGCCCGCCGGGCGCGATCACCCCCTCTTCGACGGCCTTCCAGCTTTCGCCGGGGGCGGTGATTTCATAGCTGTCGATGGCCGCGTATTCGGTCATCGCGAAACAGTCGTGCGTTTCGATCGCGTCCAGCTGGAACGGGCTGTCGATACCGGCGCGCGCAAAGCTCTCGCGGATCGTCTTGTTGACCTGCGGCAGCACAAAGCGGTCATTGCGGCTTTCGGCCAGCTTCTCCGACAGCATCATCGGCGCCGTGCGATGGCCCCAGCCATCGATCCGCGCCAGATCCGACAGTTTCAACCCGCGCGCCTTGGCGTATTCGGCGGCGCGCGCCGCCGAGGCCAGGAACACCACCGCCGCGCCATCCGTCACCTGCCCGCAATCGTTGCGCCGCACGCGGCCCTCGATCACCGGGTTGGCCTCGTCGTCTTCGGTAAAGCTGCGGTCGTTGAATTCCCATTTGCGGGTCTGCGCATAAGG
>JAGRMK010000412.1:0-1058 GCA_020441345.1 Paracoccaceae bacterium | reverse complement strand
TCGGAATAGGCGCCGATCAGATCGTCAAAGGCGGCGGGCCAGACATAGGTGGCATCGGTCCATTCGCGACCCTGCCAGGCGGCGGCACCCAGATGTTCCGCGGCGCGCTGGCCCGGCACGTTGCGCATGAATTCGACGCCCAGCACGGCCACCAGGTCATAGCGCCCGGCCTCGATTTCCGCCGAGGCCGCCAGCATCGCCATCGACCCCGAGGCACAGGCGGCTTCGTGCCGTTGCGTCGGCACGCCCGACAGGTCGGGGTGCAGCGAGGCGACAATGCCGCCCAACTGCCCCTGCCCGCAGAACAGTTCCGCAACGAAATTGCCGACATGCACCGCTTGCAGGTCGCGCGGTTCCAGCTTCGCCGACTCCAGCCCGGCAAACAGCACCTCGCGCATCATCGCGTCGATTTCCAGCCCCTCGCGGGCCCAGTTGCGGGCGAAATCGGTTTGCGCGCCGCCAAGAACATAGACAGGGTCAGACATGAAAGGCTCCTACTTCGGCCAGCCAACGGGCCAGCGCCTTGCGGTCGAGTTTGGCAAGCGGGGTGGGGGCACCGGCCGCTCGGGCCATTTGTATTTCGCCAGCCCCGCCGCATCGCAAGGCGCCGGGACGGTGGCCAGGGTCGAACTATGCCCGAGCGAAATCGCCGCGAACAGCCAGACAATACCCCAGGATGCAGATTTTCCGACCCGGTCAACGCGATCCCGCGCGGCGCGGACCGGGCGCGGCGAACCCCGGTTGCCCTGCCCGATTCGGACCGCTAGTCTGCCGAGCCGAACAGCCGGGCCACGCGCGCCCCGCCGATCCCCCGACAGACCCCCACGCGCCGCGCCTGTTGCGGGCCGCGCAAACCCTGAGCCCAAGGCCCTGACCGATGCCCGATGATTCGTCCCTGTATTCTGCCAGCAACCGCGGCTTCATGGCCCATCTGGGCGCCCGCAAGACCGGCTATGCCCAGGATTACGCGCGGTTCGAAATCGACATCGGCCCCGAGCATTGCAACCCGATGGGCATTCCGCACGGTGGGGTTTATGCCTCGATCCTGGACACCACGC
>JAGRMK010000411.1 GCA_020441345.1 Paracoccaceae bacterium | reverse complement strand
CCAGCGCCGTGCGCAGCGTTTCCTGGCTTTGCTTGACGCCGATCGAAACCGCCACAACTTCGGTCGCGACGCCTTTTTCGCGCAGGCGAATAGCCTCTTCGACGGCGATTTCGTCGAACGGATTCATCGACATCTTCACGTTTGCCAGATCGACGCCCGATCCGTCAGCTTTCACGCGAACCTTCACGTTATAGTCGATCACCCGCTTTACGGGCACCAGAACCTTCATTGGCGACACTCTCCCTCGTTCGCGACCCGACCGCTTGCGGGGCCGGGCAGGTGAATTTCTGCCCCTTTTCCTAGCCTCTCTGCGCTGCGGAAAACAGGGAAAAAACGACGTGATGCGACGCGACGACGCCGCGTTCAGCCGGTGCGCGGGGCTGAAATCAGGCCGTTAGCGTCAACGGTTCGCCCCGGGAACCCAGAGCACGTCATGAGCGCCGTTCTCGTTCCCGGCGCGACTGGCAACAAAGAACCAGTCGGACAGCCGATTCAGATAGCGCACCACAACCGGGTTCACATCGTCCGCGCGGGCCAATGCCACGGTCAGCCGCTCGGCGCGCCGCGCGACGGTACGGCATTGATGCAGATGCGCGGCCAGCGGCGAGCCGCCCGGCAGAATGAAGCTGCGCAGGGCTTGCAGATTCGCGTTCATCGCGTCGATCTCGGATTCGAGCCGGTCAACCTGCGCGCCGATTACGCGCAGCGGCGGATAGTCGGCCTCGGCATCCTTGGCCATGCCCGGACGGCACAGATCGGCACCCAGATCGAACAGGTCGTTCTGGATGCGGGCCAGCGCCAAATCCATTTCGGCTTCGGCATGAAGCCGCGCCAGGCCCACGACGGCGTTTGTTTCGTCGACCGTGCCATAAGCCTCGACACGCAGTGAATCCTTGGCAACACGGTCGCCGTTGCCCAACGCGGTGTCGCCCTTGTCGCCGGTTCGGGTGTAGATCTTGTTCAGAACCACCATGGCTCAGCCCCGCGACCGGAAATAGGCGAAGCCAACGATCAGCACGACGGCGACGAATTGCGCGCCGATGCGCCACCACATGATCTTGTTGGCCTTGTGCCCCGATGGATCCTTGCCACTGGCAAACGTGCCGATCCCGAACATCAGGATCGCCAGAACAACCAGTGCGGCAATCGCGGCCGTAATGAAAAGCGGGTCATTGAGCAGCATCGCGCCCTCCTGTGCTGTGGCGCAGACATAGCGCACCGGCCCGGCGATGCCAGTCCCCAAATGGTCGCGGCACCGTTACTGACGCGACAGAAACGCGGTCAGCGCCCGGTCGGGCAAGAGGCGCAGGGCCATCGACATTGCCTTGGTGGGCAGGGTCACGGTGTAGCGGGGGCGCGGGTTGCGGTGTTCCAGCGCCTTGACCAGAACCTCGGCCACGGCCTCGGGGCCCAGTTCGAACGCGGTTTTCTTTTTGCTGGCATCGTAGAGATGCGGCCGCAGATCGGCGCGGTATTGTTCGGCGCGGGCGCTGTGTTCCCAGTCTATCCAGCGTTCGAAATGCGCGATCGCATTCAGCCGAAACCGCGAGCGGATGGGGCCTGGCTGGATCATCACGACACGGATCGGCGTATCCGACAGTTCCAGTTGCAAGGTCCGGCTCAATCCCTCCAGCGCGAATTTCGTGGCCCCGTATGCCCCGCGCCAGCGATAGGGCACGAAGCCCAGAACGCTGGAATTCTGCACGATCCGTCCATGCCCCTGCGCACGCATCACCGGGATCACGCGGCAGGTCAGGTCATGCCAGCCAAAGACATTGGCCTCGAATATCGCTCGCAGGGCGTCGGTTGGCAGATCCTCGACCGCGCCGGGGCAGGCGAAGGCGCCGTTGTTGAACAGGGCGTCCAGCGTGCCGCCAGTCGCGTCCAGAACCTCGGCCAGACCCGAAGCGATGCTGGCCGGATCGGCGTAATCGACACGCGGGCTTTCGAACCCCTCATCGCGCAGCCGGTCGCAATCGGCCTCTGCGCGGCAGGCGGCAAACACACGCCAGCCCCGCGCCCGCAGGGCATGGGCGCAATTATGGCCGATCCCCGAAGAACAGCCGGTGATCAGGATCGAGCGGGGTGCGGTGCTCATGTCGCGGCGTCTGCCTTGGACCAGGCATCGAGCTTGCGATAGAGCGTCGAGGCCGACACATCGAGTTCACGCGCCGCCTTGGGAACGGATCCGCCGTGGCGCGACAGCGCATCCTCGATCGCGATGCGCTCGATCTGGGCCAGGGTGCGCCCGGCCAGGTTGCCCAGTTCCAGGCGTTCAAGGCACTCTGGAACCGCCTCGTCTGCCGGCATCTTGCGTTCGACCAGCAGGTCGGGGGGCAACATCTCGGGGGTGACAAGGGGGCCGGCATTCAACACGACCACGTTACGCAACACATTGATCAGCTGGCGCACGTTGCCGGGCCAGGGCAGGCCGCGAAACAGCTCGCGCACCCGCGGCGAGAGGCCGGAAAAATCATGCCCTTCCTCGCGCGCCATCTGCACCACCAGGGTTTGCGCGATCTCGTTCACGTCGTCGCCCCGGTCGCGCAGCGGGGGCAGATGGATCGGCACGACATGCAACCGGTAATAGAGATCCTCGCGGAAGCGGCCCAGCCGGACCTCTTCCAGCGGGTTGCGGTTGGTAGCGCAGATGATCCGCACGTTGATCTTGCGCGGTTTCGTGGCGCCGACCGGCGTGATCGTCGAGGTTTGCAGGAACCTGAGCAGCTTGGTTTGCAGGTTCAGGTCCATCTCGCAGATTTCATCGAGAAACAGCGTGCCACCATCCGCCGCCGCCGCCGCGCCCAGCTTGTCGGAAATCGCGCCGGTGAACGAGCCGCGCAAATGGCCGAACACCTCGGATTCCAGCAGATCCACCGGAATCGCGCCGCAGTTGAGCGCAACGAACGGCCCTGCCGCCCGTGCTGACGCCTGATGCACGGCCTCGGCGCAGAGTTCCTTGCCTGTGCCGCTTTCGCCAGTGATGAACACACTGGCCATCGAGCGGGCGACCGAGCGGATCTTGTCGTAGACTGCCAGCATCACCGGCGAATGGCCGATAAAGGGCGGCAGGACCTGGATCGCGGTTTCGGCGCCGCGCACCTGGGGCCGGTGATGCAGGGCGCGCCGCGCGTTCTCGATTGCCGCGATCAGCCGCTGGTCGTCAAAGGGCTTGACCAGGAACTCATGCGCTCCGGCGCGCATCATCTCGACCGCCTTGTTGATCGAGCCGTTGGCGGTGATGACGATCACGCAGGTCTGCGGAGCCATCGTCATCAATTCTTGCATGACCTCCAGCCCGGTGCGGTCGGGCAGCATCAGGTCCAGAAGAACGACACTGGACCGCAACCGCCGGAACGCCGCCAGCCCCGAGGCGGCCGTGCCGCAGGTCTCGACGGTGTAATCCGCGCGGGTCAGCGCGGCCTTGTAGATCATTTGCAGCGAAGGCGTGTCTTCGATCAGCAGAATGGTTTCGGGCGAACCGGTCCGCGTGTTCATGCGCGCTTCGGACCCTGACGCGCGCCGGCCAGCAGATCGAGAACGGCACCGATTTCGCGCTGAACGGCGCCGACCATGACCTTGCGTGCCTCACGCGGCAAGGTTTGCACCCCGCCATCGAACGTCGAAACCATGTCGGTCAGGCGTTCCGCCCCGACCGTCGCCGCAAGTCCCTTGAGCTCATGCGAGGCATTGGCCACGGTTTGCGTGCAATCGTCGTCGAGCGCCGCGCTCAACCGGCTGAAGTCCTCGGTCAATTGCACGCACAGGGCCGCGCGTAGATCCGCGCCGCCAATATCCAGCAGTTTGTCAAGCGCGCGGGCGTCCACAGAGGACGCGGATCGGGCGGGGACCGGGTTTCTGATGGGATCAGTCATTGTTTTCACGCGTTTACACCTCGGACCTTTACATCACCAGATTGCGGCGTAACCGTGGCACAATCAAGGGGTGAATGGGGCCTCTATACGGTGAAGCCCCGCTGATTGCCAGCGGGGCTTGATGTTGTTTTTGCAAGACAAAAGCATTAACCCTTTGCGTATCCAATGGTTTTCAGCGCTGCGGCGATTTCGTCCAGAATAGCCGGATCATCGATGGTTGCGGGCATTTTGAAGGCCTCGCCATCGGCGATCTTGACCATCGTTGCGCGCAAGATCTTGCCTGATCGCGTTTTGGGCAGCCGGTTTACCACGACCGCCAGTTTGAACGCCGCAACCGGGCCGATCTTCTCGCGAACCAGCGCCACGCATTCCCTGACGATATCGGCGGGGTCGCGCGTAACGCCGGAGTTCAGGCACAAGAAGCCCAGCGGCAACTGCCCTTTCAACTGGTCGGTCACGCCGATCACCGCGCATTCACCGACATCCTTGTGCGAGGCCAGGACCTCTTCCATCGCGCCGGTTGACAGGCGGTGCCCGGCGACGTTGAT
>JAGRMK010000410.1 GCA_020441345.1 Paracoccaceae bacterium | reverse complement strand
TCGCGCGCATCGGTGTCGCGCGGGTCGCCATCGCGCCGGTTGCCGCGGCGGCTGTTGCGCCGTTCCTTCCAGTCCGAACGCTCCTGCCGCTCGGGGCGGGCATCCTGGCGGGGCTCCGCGGGCGTCCTCTGCTCGCCGGAATCGGTCGGCTCGCCCTCCGCGTCGTCGCGCTGATCGCTGCGGCGGTTCTGATTGCCCTGCTGGTTCTGTTGCTGCTCGCGGCGTTGTTCCGCCTCGCGCGCCTGCTCGGCCTGAGCCTCGTTCAGCATGCGCGTGTAATGCTCGGCATGCTGCTGGAAATTCTCGGCGGCCACACGGTCGCCCGACAGTTGCGCGTCGCGCGCCAGCACCAGATATTTGTCAATGATCTGCTGCGGCGTGCCGCGCACCTTGCCCTCTGGGCCCGAGCTGTCGAACACACGGTTGACGACATTGCCCAGTGAGCGGGGGCGGTTCTGCTTGGAGCGCGAACGTTTGTTCGATGGTCTCATACGGATTGGTTCCGGCCTTGGTCGGGACGTTTGACCCCGATACGGCGCTTTGGGCACGCAAAGGGTTCAGGTCTGGCTAGATGGCAATGTCGCGCGAATGGGCAGACGCCGTGCGAAGCTTCAGGCGCGACACAAGGGCGTCTAACCATGACACAAGGATGCAGACAAGCCCGTTTTTCCCACAACACGCGAATTTTCCGGCTTTTTTACGCGGTCGTGACCGAAAAAGCATAGCCATCGGGCTTCAGCCGCGCCACATCGCCGTGACAACCCGGTCGCGACCGTCGAAATCTACCAGCGTGGCGATATCCGAAAAACCGACACGGGTCAGCATGTCGCCAACGCTGGCGGCCTGTGTCGGGCCGATTTCCAGCATAAGACGCGCGCCGGGCATCGCGAAACCAGGCGCCCCGGCGGCGATCCGCCGGTAAGCCCCCAGCCCGTCGCCGCCTGGCGTCAGCGCCAAATGGGGTTCGTGCAGGCGCACCTCGGGCGACAGCAGCGCCATTTCGCCGGCGGCGATATATGGCGGGTTCGACACGATCAGGTCAAACTGGCCCTGCACGGCACCGAACCAGTCCGACACCTCCAGCCGGGTGCGGTCAGTGACGCCCAGCCGGTCCGCGTTGCGCGCCGCGACGGCCAGCGCGTCGGGCGACAGATCCACGCCAAGCCCCCGCGCCAGGGGACGTTCGGCGAGCAAGGTAAGCAGGATGGCGCCGGACCCGGTGCCAAGGTCCAGCACCCGCGAAAACGGATGACGCAAGGCCTCTGCAATCAGGGTTTCAGTCTCGGGGCGGGGGTCCAGAACCGCTGGCGTGACGGAAAAACTGCGCCCCCAGAAGGCGCGCGCGCCGGTGATCTGGCTGACCGGCTGGCGCGTGAGCCGCGCGGTCAGCGCGCTTTCCAGCCGAGTCTGCGCCGTCTCGGGCATCGCATCGTGCAAGTGAAGCGTCAGACGATCCACGCCGAGTCCCAGTGCATGTGCCAGCAGCAGCCGCGCGTCCCGGGCCGGGTCGGGAATGCGCGCTTCGCGCAGACGGGCGATTGCGGCGCGCAGGGCCTCGGCGGCGGTCATCCGTCGAGCTCGGCCAGCTTGTTGGCCTGATCCTGCTCGGTCAACGCGTCGATCACCGCATCGAGATCGCCGGCCATCACCTGCGGCAAGGCATAGAGAGTCAGGTTGATGCGATGATCAGTCAACCGGCCTTGCGGGAAATTGTAGGTGCGAATGCGTTCGGACCGGTCGCCCGACCCGACCTGAGCTCGCCGGTCGGCGGCGCGGGCGGCGTCCTGTTTCTGGCGTTCCATGTCGAACAGACGCGCGCGCAAGACATCCATCGCCAGACGGCGATTCTGATGCTGGGACTTTTCCGAACTGGTGACCACTAGCCCGGTGGGAAGGTGGGTGATCCGCACCGCCGAGTCCGTGGTGTTGACGTGCTGCCCCCCGGCCCCCGAGGCGCGCATCGTGTCGATCCGCAGATCGGCATCGGGAATATGCAGATCAACCTCGGCGGCCTCGGGCAGAACCGCAACGGTGGCCGCCGAGGTGTGGATGCGCCCGCCGGATTCCGTGACCGGCACCCGCTGCACCCGGTGCACGCCCGATTCGTACTTGAGCCGCGCGAACACGCCGTCTCCCTGCACCCGCATCACCGCCTCGCGCAGGCCGCCCAGCTCGGTTTCGGTCAGCGAGATCATCTCGCAACGCCAGCCGCGTGCATCGGCGTAGCGTTGATACATGCGCAAGAGATCGGCGGCGAAAAGCGCGGCTTCCTCACCTCCCGTGCCCGGCCGGATTTCCAGGATCGCCGGGCGGTCGTCGGCGGCGTCGCGCGGCAAAAGCGCCAGCTTCAACTGCGCTTCCAGCAGCGGAAGCGCCGCGCCCAGCTCGTCCAGCTCAGCCTGCGCCAGATCGCGCAGTTCGGGGTCGTCCAGCAAGACCCGCGCCTCGCGCTGCTGCGTGATGGCGTCCTGATAGGCGGCAATCGCACCAACGACGGGCTTGAGATCAGAGTATTCGCGCGCAATTTCGGCCATGCGCGCAGGGTCGGCCCCGGCCGCAAGCTGCGCTTCGAGGAACTCGAAGCGCATGAGGATTTGATCGAGCGTATCGTTTTCCAACATGGCGCGGGTTTGCCGGGTGGCGTGTGACGCGTCAAGCGATTTGCGGTCCATCAGGGGCAGGCACGCGGCCAGTCATGGCGACTTTTCCTGGGGGCTCTGCCCCCGGCCTTCGGCCTCCCCCGGGATATTTG
>JAGRMK010000025.1 GCA_020441345.1 Paracoccaceae bacterium | reverse complement strand
ACATCAACGCCTATTTCGCGCGTCCCGTGCTGCAGATGATTCTGAAGCAGCCGTTCACCATCGCCAATGTCGAAGGCCAGTTTGACGTGATGGCCACCGTCGTCGGCGGCGGTCTTTCCGGCCAGGCCGGCGCGGTCAAGCACGGCATCTCGAAGGCTTTGCAGGAATATGACCCGACGCTGCGCGCCGCGCTGAAAGCCGCTGGTTTCCTGACCCGCGACTCGCGTACCGTGGAACGCAAGAAATACGGCAAGCGCAAGGCTCGCCGGAGCTTCCAGTTCTCCAAGCGCTAAGGTCCATCCCTGTTCGGATCCGTTGGAAAGCGCGGCCCTTTGGGTCGCGCTTTTTCCTTTTTAGTCAGCGGGATGTGCGGCGATCTTGACGGTCTACCGATAGATAGGAATTGCTCAGGCCCCGATCCGGGTTGCGCTGGACAAATGGTGCGGTAACAGTGCCTGAAACCAGTCCGAGCCCCAGGATACGGCCATGTATGCGCCCGCCCATTTCACCGAAACCGATGCCGCCGAGATCGACAGGCTTTGGACGGCGCACCCTCTGGCGGTGCTGGTCGCGATGACCGAGGATGGGTTGTTGGCCAACCACATCCCCTTGCTGCGTGACGGCGCGGATTTCCTCGGCCATGTCGCGTTGGCCAATGACATGCACCGGCGGATTGGCGCGGATACTCCGGTAGTGGCGATTTTCAACGCCATCGACGGCTATGTCAGTCCGAACTGGTATCCGTCGAAAGCCGAGACACACAAGGCGGTGCCGACGTGGAATTACCAGGTGGTGCATGTGCATGGATGTCTGACATTTTCATATAGAGACGGCGATAAGCGACGTTGTGTCAATGCCTTGACGCATCATTTTGAACGTCTGACCAATGGCGACACGGGGTGGCGGATGGGCGACGCCCCGGCCGATTTTCTGCAAACCATGCTCGACGGCATCGTCGCCTTTCGCCTGCGCGTCACCCGGATCGAAGCGAAATCCAAACTCAGCCAGAATCGCACGGCTGCCGATTTCCAGGGGGTTGTGCGCCACCTCGATGCGCAGGGAAGCACCGTGCTTGCGCAGGCGATGCTGCGCGGGCACAAAACCTGACGTCCAAATGTGCCGATTTCCCTGCCCGCACCGGTTGGCCCTTGCCCCGGAGGGGCCAAATGCCTAAACGGGGCGCATCGCAGACTTGGGGGCCCCGATCATGCAGCCTTGGCTCAGCCATCCCTTCGATGATGACAAGCTGAAAGAAGAATGCGGTGTGTTTGGCGCCATCGGCCTTGCCGATGCGGCCAATTTCGTCGCCCTCGGGCTGCATGCGTTGCAGCATCGTGGCCAGGAAGCGGGTGGCATCATCACCCACGATCCGGTCAACGGCTTCAACTCGGCCCATCGATTCGGCCTGGTTCGCGACAACTTTACCTCGGCGAAGCTGATGGAAACCTTGCCGGGATCGATCGGTATCGGGCATGTGCGCTATTCGACCGCAGGGTCCAAAGGCGCAACGGCGATCCGCGACGTGCAGCCGTTTTTTGGCGAGTTCGCGATGGGCGGCGCAGCAATTGCGCACAATGGCAACATCACCAACGCCGCCGCAATCCGCCGCGAACTGATTGAGCGTGGGTCGATTTTCCAGTCATCCAGCGACAGCGAATGCATCATTCACCTGATGGCGCGGTCGATCCAGAAGACCATCGCCGAACGCCTCAAGGATGCGCTGCGCCGCGTCGAGGGGGCGTTTTCCATCGTTGCGATGACCCGGACCAAGTTGATCGGCGTGCGTGACGGTCTGGGCGTGCGCCCGCTGGTGCTGGGCAAGATCGGCGATGGCTGGGCGCTGGCCTCGGAAACCTGCGCGC
>JAGRMK010000409.1 GCA_020441345.1 Paracoccaceae bacterium | reverse complement strand
GACGCCAAGCCGCAGGGCTTCGTGCCCGGGGGTCTGAGTCTGCACAACTGCATGCTGCCGCACGGGCCCGACCGCGACGCGTTCGAAGGGGCGTCGAATGCCGATCTGAAGCCGCACTTGCTGGACAACACGATGTCCTTCATGTTCGAGACGCGCTTCCCGCAACACCTGACGGCTTTCGCGGCCAAGGAAGCGCCATTGCAGGACGACTATCTTGACTGCTGGACCTCGTTGGAAAAGAAGTTCGACGGAACGCCTGGCATCAAGCCGTAACGACCGATCGTAGGGTGCGTGCTGGCACGCACCCTTTAACCCGCCATTGGTGCGTGCCAACACGCACTCTACGCAGGACTGCCCATGACCATTATCCGCTCCTGGATCGAAACCGCCAACGATCCGACCTGCCCGTTTCCCCTGAACAACCTGCCCTACGGTGTCTTTTCCATCGCCAGCGGTGCCCCGCGCTGCGGCGTGGCGATTGGCGACCAGGTGCTAGATGTCACCGCTTTGGAGAAGGCCGGGCTATTGCAGTTGGCCGATCATCCGCTGCTGGATCGCGGCGCCTGGAACCCGGTGATGGCGGCGGGCGCGACGGTCTGGAACCGTCTGCGCACCGTGCTGATGGGCCACCTGGGCGAGGGGAGCGAAACGCAGGACCAGTTGGAGGGGCATCTGCACCCCCTGGCCAAGGCCACGATGCACATGCCGTTCACGGTGAGCGAATATACCGATTTCTACGCCGGCAAGAACCACGCCGTGAACGTGGGCACGATGTTCCGGGGCGCCGAGAACGCGCTGCCGCCGAACTGGCTGCATATTCCCATCGGGTATAACGGCCGGGCCTCGTCGGTCGTGGTCTCAGGCACCGGTGTGCGCCGCCCGTGGGGGCAAATCAAGGGGCCGAACGACGACGCACCGCGCTGGGCGCCCTGCGCCCGCTTTGATATCGAGCTGGAACTGGGTGCGATCGTCGGCCAGCCCTCGGCCGGGCCGGTCACGGTGGCAGAAGCCGACGCGATGATCTTCGGCTATGTTCTGCTCAATGACTGGTCGGCGCGCGATATCCAGGCCTGGGAATACCAGCCGCTTGGCCCGTTCCAGGCCAAGGCGACGGCGACAACCATCAGTCCGTGGATCGTGACCAAGGCTGCGCTGGAGCCGTTCCGCACCACCACCCCCGAGCGGGAAAAACCCTTGTTGCCCTATCTCGCGGAACCCGGGCCGATGCTCTACGATATCGACCTGAGCGTCGAGATCGCGCCAAAGGGCGGCACGCCCACGGTGATCTCCCGCACGAATTACAACCAGATGTATTACTCTGCGGCCCAGCAACTCGCCCACCACACCACGTCGGGGTGCCCGATGCGGGTCGGCGACCTGCTGGGATCGGGGACGATTTCCGGCCCGGACAGGGACAGCCGGGGCAGCCTGCTGGAACTCAGCTGGGGCGGCAAGGAACCGGTGATCCTGCCGGGCGGTCAAACCCGCTCGTTCCTGGAAGACGGCGACACAATGACCCTGACCGGCGCGTGCCGGGGGAACGGAGTCACCATCGGCTTCGGCAACTGCATCGGCACCATCATGCCCGCGCTGCCCGACCCTTACGCGCGGTGACAGAAAAAAGAGAGGGGCTTTGCGCCCCTCTTGGCCTGAGGCCAATTCACCCCGCAGGATACTTGAAGAGTAAAGAGGGGCGCGTTTACCGAAAATTAACGCTCCTCTTTGCTCCACAAATATCCCGGGGGGCAAGGGGGCAGAGCCCCCTGTCGGCAGCGTCAACAGGTGCTGGCGGTGGTGCTCAGCGGTCGTAGAAGTCTTCTTCTGCCTCGGTCACATCGATATCCAGAGCCTCGAGCCCCGATTCCAGATTCTCGGCCAGGTGTGGCATGCCCATCAGGTAATCTGCTGTCGGCGTCGTCGCCTCGGCATAGGCGGTGGCGAGGGCCTCGGCGTAATCCTCTGGCTCGAAAGCGCCGCGCCCGACCCATGCAATCGCTACAAGCGTCGCCTGTTCGTCGTCATTGAGTGCTTCGATGAAGTCATGCACCTCACGCGAGCGGTGGGGTTCGCGGGATTGAAAGATGACGTGAATCACTTTCTTGATGCTGATGTCGGGGCGCATGCCGGTTCTCCTTGATCGGAACCAGCATCGCCCGATGCGCTGCGCGGCGCAAGGGGGGTAAGGTCAGGCGCGTCGTGCGAAGAGCCGGTCGAACACCACCTGCGGCAGGAACCGCCCGATGCGAAACAACCCGCTGAACAGTGTTGGAAAGGCGCCCGTCGGGCGGCGTGAACGCATGATCGCCAGCATGCGTCCGGCGGCGGCTTCGGGTGACAGGATGAAAGGCATAGAAAAGCTGTTTTTCCCCGTCAGCCGCGTGCGGATGAACCCGGGGTTGATCTGCTGTACGCACACGCCGGTCTGCCGCAAGTCGGCATGAAGGCATTCCGCCAGATGCATGATCCCGGCCTTGGAGGCGCCATACCCGATGGCGCCGGGCAAACCGCGATACCCGGCGAGCGAACCGGTGAGCACGATCTGCCCGCGATCGGCCAGGATCATTGCCGGCAGAACCGCGCCCAGCACCCGTGTCGCGCCCAGCAGATTCACGTCCAGCATCGTCACGACCTTGTCGGCGTCGTACTCTTGCGCGCGCATCGGCCAATAGGTGCCCGCGAGATATACCAGCCCGTCTATACGCCCGATCCGCGCCGCCGCATCTTGCACCGAAGTTGCATCGCGCACATCGACCGGCACTGCTTGCGCCCTGTCCAGGCTGTCTGCCAGGTCCGTCAGCCGGTCGGAATCGCGGGCCGATACGATTACCTCTGCCCCTTCCGCCGCCAGCGATTGCGCCAGTGCGCGGCCCAACCCTTCGGAGGCGCCGACCAGCCACCAGCGCTGACCCAGAAAGCTCATGCCTGCACCGGACGCATGGTCGCCACCAGTTCCGCGACCTTGACGCCGAATTTGCGGAACTGGCTGCGGTTGATGATTGTGCCGTTCTCCATCAGATACATCCAGTCGGTGACATCCAGCACCCAGCCGCCCGCATGCTGTGGCAGGCGGATGCGGTATTGCAGCCGCAGGCCCGCGCCCTCTTGCTGACCGCGCCCCTGGCCCAGGATATCGTCGGCTTCTGCCACGACGCCGCCGTCATTTCCCAGCGCCAGCCGCCATTGCCGGTCTTGCGTGTTGCCGCCCGCGTAGCGAAAGGTTTCATTCAACACCCCGCGGTTCCCCTGCCAGGTGCCGTGCATGTCGGCAACAAATCGCGAGGTCACGCGCCCTGTCGGGCCGTAGATCACGCCTTCGCAGAGCATCGGGCCTGACAGGTGCCGCCGGATGTCTATCGCAGGGGTGGCGCCGGCGTAATCCTTGGGTTTTTGGCCCATGAAGCCGCCTAATCGCGACAGCAGCCAGGCGGCGGCGAGGAACAGAACGGCAAGCGGAAGAATATCGAACATCGGGGCGGACTACCTTTACGTCGGGGGCGCGAAAGCTCAGTGCGAAACGTCGCTGGTGGGGGGCTCTGGCCTGGCGCGATACCCAGCGCCGCGCCACCAGAGTTTCAGCGCCTGCCAGTGGATCAGCATCAGCACACGGCGTGAACCCAGTGGGCGGCGCAGCATCGCCCCCAGCAGGCCCGCCGTGGTCGCTGGTTTTCGCGGTCCGGTGAGTGTGGCCACCAGCCCGCCCGCGGCATGGCCATAGTCGATGCGAACGGCGATTGCGTCAGTGCCTATGTCGAAGCGGAACCCGTAGTCCCCGTCGACCGGCTGAAACGGAGACACATGGAACAGCTTGCGCGCGGTCAGATCGTCGGTCGCGGCGATGGGGCGGAAATCGTCGTGGTGACAAAGATACGAGTGCCGGTCGCCGAAGGTGTTGTTTACCTCGGCGATGACGCAGATCAGATCGTCCGGTGCGCCGTAGCACAGCCAGAAACTGACCGGGTTGAACACATGACCCAGCACGCGCGGCTGGGCCAGTAGCGCGACGCGCCCGACGGTGGGTGCGCCCGCCTGTGCCAGCACCTCGCGCACCCAGGCCGCGCCCCGTCCCGCGCCGCGCGCCCCGCCGTGGTCGATGTCGTGCATCGACAGCAGGTTGCGACGATTGCGCGAGAACACCGGCGGGCCGGGCTGGTCGGTTTCGGCATCGATCAGCAGATAATCGACACCATAGGTGAAGCGATTGCGCAACGCCCCGCGCCGCCCGTGAAAGGTGCGCCCCGCGATATGCTGGACCGGGGTCATGCTGCCACCTGGACGCGCCGGGCCGCCATGGATTCGACGACATCGACGGCGCTGGCGAATCCGTCCTCATGGAAGCCGTTGCGCATCCAGGCACCGCAAAACCAGGTGCTCTGGCTACCGTTCATCGCGCGCAAGGTGCCTTGGGCCTGCAACGCGGCAAGATCGAACACCGGATGCCGGAAGGTATTGGTGTCATAGATCAATTCCTCGCGGATCGGGCGGGTCGCGTTCAGCGTGACAATCATCAGATCGTCCTGGGGGATCGGTTGCAACGAATTCATCCAGTAGCTCAGGCTGATACGGTCCCGATCGGCGGCGGAGTGTTCGGTATAGGTCCAGCTTGCCCAGCATTTACGGCGGCTCGGCATGACCGAAGCGTCCGCGTGAAGCACTGAATGGTTGTCCTGATAGCGCACTGCCCCCAACGCCGCGCGCTCTTCGGGGCTGGCATCGGCCAGCATCGCCAGCGTGTCGTCGGAATGCGTGGCGAAGATCACCTCGTCGAAATGCTCCCACGTGCCATGCTGTGTGCGGATCTCGACGCCCTCGGGCAACCGGCGAACGCCCGCCACGGGTGAGGAGGTGCGAATGTCCACGCTGCGCGCCAGCAGGTCCAACGTCAGGCGGCGCACGTATTCCACCGATCCGCCCCGGACGGTATGCCACTGGTGCTGACCCTTGGCATCCAGCAGCGCGTGATTGCGAAAGAATTGCACCATTGCCTGCGCTGGAAAGTCCATGATCTGTGCCTTGGGTGTGGACCAGATCGCGCCCGAAAACGGCAAGATATAGCGCTCGCGAAACCAGCGGCCCATGCCCAGCTTGTTCATCAACTCGCCAATGGTCATGCCGGGATCGGTCGCCGCCGCCTCGGCCCGGGCATTGAATCGCAGGATGTCGCGCACCATGCGCAAAAAGCGCGGGTCGGCGATGTTACGACGCGTGGCGAACAGGCTGTCCAGCGTTTCCAGATTGTATTCGCAGCGGCCATTGTCGAAAGACGCGCCAAAGCTCATCTTCGATGGCGCGGTGGGCACGCCGAGCGCCTCGAACATCGCCGACAGGTTGGGATAGTTCACGTTGTTGAACACGATGAACCCGGTATCGACCGGCTGATCCCCCCGTTTTCCCGCGATGACCGTGCGCGCATGCCCGCCCAGACGCGGACCCGCCTCGATCAGCGTGACATGCTGGCCCGGCGCCAGCAGCCAGGCGGCGGCCATGCCAGAGATGCCGCCACCGATTACGGCAATGCGTTTCGGCGGATAGGGAACGGATTCGAACGGCATGACCAGATCTCCTTGTGCTTGAGGGGTCTACGTGTCGGGGCGGCCATCGGATTACTCGAAAGATTTTTCTGTGCGGGCTGATCCAACCCGGCATGGGTGGCGTAACAGCCCCATGTTGCACTCGGTCAGCGAACTCGAAAGAATGAAGCCAGCGGCGTCGCCTCTACCGGGCGGCGCTCCGCGTCAGCATCGGAACCGGGGACAGGCTGCTTTGGCACAGGACGACGAAAATGGCCGATTGGTGGCGCAGATGCTGGCAATCGCCAACCAGCAGGACGAAGCGGCCTTTGCCGCGCTGTTTGCGCATTTCGCCCCCCGGATCAAAGGCTTCCTGATGAAATCAGGGGCCCCGGCGGCGCAGGCGGAAGACTGCGCGCAGGATGTGATGGCGACCGTCTGGCGCAAGGCGGCGATGTTCGACCCAACCCGCGCCAATGTCTCGACCTGGATTTTCACCATTGCCCGCAATCGCCGCATCGACCTGTTGCGGCGCGAGCGCCGGCCAGAACCCGAAGACCTGCCCTGGGGCCCCGAGCCAGAGCGCGACCAGGCCGACGCGATGGTGCTGCAGCAGGAAACCGACCGCCTGGGCGAGGCCCTGTCTGCCTTGCCCAGAGAACAACGCGACCTGATCGAACAGGCCTATTTCGGCGATCTCAGCCACGGCGAGATTGCGCAGATCACCGGCCTGCCGCTTGGCACGATCAAGTCCCGCATCCGATTGGCGATCACCAAGCTTCGCCAAGCCATGACCTGAGGAAGTAACCGCGATGATCCGTCATCATCTGACCGACAGCCTGTTGATGGCCTATTCCGCCGGGCAATTGCCCGAGGCGCATAATCTGGCCGTTGCCACCCATGTCTCGCTCTGCGACGAATGCCGTGCACGGATGGAAAGCTTCGATACGCTGGGTGGCGCGGTGATCGACAGCGTCGAGGGTGTCGGCCTGTCCGACGACAGCCTGGCCGCGACGCTGGCCCGCATCCGCGACGCGGCCCCGCCAGCGCAGCGCGCGCCCAGAAAGCGCGGTGTGTTCCCCGGCCCGTTGCAGGATTACGTCGGCGGCGATCTGGACGCTGTGCGCTGGCGCTCGATCGGAGGCGGTGTGCAGCAGGCGATCCTGCCGACCACGAAGCAGGCTTCGGCGCGATTGTTGCGCATTCCGGGCGGCACGGCGGTTCCCGATCACGGGCACCGCGGGCTTGAACTGACGCTGGTTCTGCAAGGTGCGTTTTCCGACGAAGACGGTCACTTCGGCCGCGGCGACATCGAAATCGCCGATCAGCAGGTCAACCACACTCCGACCGCCGAGCCTGGCGAGGATTGCATCTGCCTGGCCGTGACCGACGCCCCGCTGCGATTCAACAGCCTGATCCCACGCCTCTTGCAGCCCTTTGTCAGGATCTGACCCGATCTTTGCTCTGAAAATATCCTGGGGGTGAGGCCCGCAGGGCCGAGGGGGCAACGCCCCCTTACACTTTGTCCGGCAGCACCGGTGCAGCAGCGTCGGGCGACAGCTCTTCAAAGTCGAAATTGTCCAGTCGCCGCGCGCGGCGGCCGGCCTTGTCGGCCGAGATGCGGATTTCAGACACGTCCTTTGCGGCCTGCGCGAAATGACGGTCCAGGTTTTCGACCCGCACGCCCAGCCGTTCGATATCCTTGTAAAGCTCACCCAGCTCTCGCCGGATCGCGCCGGCCTGTTCGCGCATCGTGTTCAGTGTCGCCATGCAGGTTGTCGGGGACACGATCCAGACGCGGGCGGTGAACCCCTCGCGCACGATTTCCGGGAAATTCGCGTGCAATTCGGCATAAACCGCTTCCGAAGGCAGGAACATCAGCGCGCCATCGGCGGTTTCCCCGTGCAGAATGTATCTCTCGGAAATCGCCCGGATATGATGGCGCAGTGCGGTGCGCATCTGGCGCCGGGCTTCGGCGGTCTCGGCGTCGTTCGAGGCGTTGCGCAGGGCCTCATAGGCTTCCAGCGGAAACTTGGCATCGATGGCGATCGCGCCCGGCGGTTTGGGCAGATGCACCAGGCAGTCGGCGCGTTTCCCGTTCGAAAGCGTCGCTTGCATCGTGTAGGCATCGCTGGGCAGGGCGCGCTGCACGATGTCGTGCAACTGGATCTCGCCGAACGCGCCGCGGGTCTGCTTGTTTGACAGGATGTCCTGCAATGACAGGACGTTACCGGACAGTTTCTCGATATTGGCTTGCGCCTTGTCGATCGCCTCCAGCCGCGCATGCAGATCACCCAGACTGCGCGCGGTGCGTACCGCGTTGCCCTGCAGGGACTCTGACATCAGCTCTGCCACTTCGGCCAGGCGCTGCTCGACCATCTGGATCATCTGGCCTTGTGCCTTGGCCTGTGCCTCGGAGACATGGTGCAATCCGCCCGCCAGATGCTGTTGCCCGTCCGACAGCGATTGCACGCGCTGGCCTAGCTGCGTCATCTGCCAATGCAGCGGCTGCACCACGCGCGCGGCCTTCAGCGCCGCGTTCAGCACCAAGAGCAGGATCAGCAACACCAGCGCCGCGGCAATCCCGCCCAGCACCAGCGGGTCGGTCAGGTCAATCTGGCCGGTCATCGCCGCCCGAACAGCTTTTCTATGTCGCCGAGTTTCAGCTCTACATAGGTCGGGCGCCCGTGGTTGCACTGGCCCGACAGCGGCGTTGCCTCCATTTCGCGCAGGAGGGCGTTCATTTCCTCGCCGCGCATCTGGCGGCCAGAGCGGATCGAGCCGTGGCACGCCATACGGCTCAGAACCGCATCTATCCGGCTGCGCAGCGTGCCCGACTGGCCCAGGTCCGCCAGTTCGTCCAGAATATCCAGCACCAGCTTGCGTGCGTTCACGGTGCCCAGCGCGGCGGGGGTCTCGCGCACGGCGATGGCATCGCCGCCGAACGCCTCGATCACCAGCCCCATCTGGTCCAGCGCCTCGGCGTGATCCAGCAGGCGCTGGGCGTCGCCGGATGACAGCGGCACAATCTCGGGGATAAGCAGGGCCTGCGCGGGCACACCGGTTTCGGCCATCTGGCGCTTGAGGCGTTCATAGACGAGCCGTTCGTGCGCGGCGTGCTGATCGACGATGACGATGCCGTCCTGCGTCTGGGCGATGATGTAGTTTTCATGCACCTGTGCACGGGCGGCGCCCAGCGGGGCCTCAATCGGCCCGGTTTCGGCCTCGATCCGGGCAAAGGGGGCGGGGGCATCGGCAAATCCTTGCGGGTCGATCACCCCGTCGGCGTCATGGGCGGGTGCCTGGGCGGCATAAGCATTCTGCACCGCACCAGCTCCGGGGCCATAGCCGGGCCTGCTGGCGTAATCCATCTGCCAGATGCGCGGGCCGGTGGGTTCGGGGCGCATCGCGCCCAGCGTTGCCGTTGCCACCGTGCCCGAGGCGCGATGCCCGGCCTCGGCCAGGGCGTGCCGAATCCCCGAAACAACCAACCCGCGCACCACGCCCGGGTCGCGAAACCGGACCTCGGCCTTGGCCGGGTGGACGTTGACATCCACCAGTTCCGGGTCGCAATCGAGGAACAGCGCGGCGGCGGGGTGCCGGTCTCGTGCCAGAACGTCGGAATAGGCGGCCCGCAGCGCCCCCAGCAACATCTTGTCGCGCACCGGTCGGCCATTGACGAACAGGTATTGCGCCACCGACGAGCCGCGCGAATAGGTCGGCAAGGCAGCGTAACCCGACAGGCGCACGCCTTCGCGTTCGGTATCCAGCCGCAGGGCGTTGTCGGTAAACTCGCGCCCCATCAGAGTTGCCAGCCGGGCCTCCAGCGCGTCGAAAAGCTCGCCTTGTTCGGCATCGAGCCGCAGCACCACGCGGTCGCCGTCGAGGTCGGTCAGGGTAAAGCCGACATAGGGTTCGGCCATGGCGAGACGCCGCAGGGTGTCAACGATGGCCTGCGCCTCGGCGCGGTCTGTGCGCATGAATTTGAGCCGCGCGGGGGTGGCAAAGAACAGATCGCGCAGATCGACCTGGGTGCCCAGCGTGCGCGCGGCGGGGCGCACCGGGCCGATTCGACCCGCCGTGACGGTGATCTCCGCGCCTTCGGAGTCGGCGGTGCGGCTGCTGATCGTCAACCGCCCGACCGCGCCCAGCGAAGGCAGGGCCTCGCCGCGAAAGCCGAAGGTGTGGATGTTCAAGAGATCCGATCCGTCGATCTTCGATGTGGCGTGGCGGCTCATCGCCAGAGGCAGATCCTGGGCCGTCATGCCGCTGCCGTCGTCGATCACCCGGATCAGCGTCTTGCCGCCGCCGGCATACTCCACGCGGACCCGCGCGGCCCCGGCATCGAGCGCGTTTTCCACCAGTTCCTTGACCGCCGAGGCGGGGCGTTCGACCACCTCACCGGCGGCGATGCGGTTGGCGGCGGTTTCGTCGAGCTGACGAATCGCGGCGCGTGTCTGGCTTATCTTGGGGCGAGTGGCGTGCATGCCACTAGGCATAGCATGTCACCCGCCCTTGGAAAAGCGATCACTCGATGCCTTGCGGCTGTCCGACGACCACGAAGCGCAACGCTTCGGGGGCGGCAAGCCGTGCGGCAACGCGCTGGATATCGTCCAGCGTCACCGCCCGCACCAGATCGTTGCGCACATTCACATAATCCAGCGGAAAGGACTGGAACTGCATCGAGGCCAGAATGCTGGCGATCGATTCGTTGCCGTCGAAGCGTAGCGGATAGGCACCGGTCAGATAGGTCTGCGCGCGGCTCAGATCCTCTTGCGTGATGCCGCCATTCGCCAGCCATTCGAACTGTTCGCGGACCAGCGCCAGCGCCTCGCCCGCGGTTTCGTTGGCGGTCGAGAAGCGCCCCACGAAGCTGTCGCCGAATCGGAACGAGGCCAACGAGGTATAGATGCCATAGGTCAGCCCGCGTTCCTCGCGGATTTCGGTCATCAGGCGAGAGTTGAAGCCGCCACCGCCGAAGATCTCGTTGAGGATATAGGCCGGCATGAAATCGTCGTCGTTCCACGGGATGCCTGCGTGCCCGAACTGGATCACCGATTGCGGGCCGGGGTGGTCAACGATGGTGACGCCGGGTTCGGCGGCATAGCTGCGATACATGGGCAAGGGGGCGTTCGCCGCCGGCAGGTCGCCCAGGATGCGGTCTACGATCAGACCCAGATCTTCGGCGGTGATATCGCCCGCCGCGCCGATATAGGCCAGATCGCTGGAAAACGCCGCGCGGTGCGCATCGAGGATCTCGTCGCGGGTGATCAGGGCCACGCTGTCGGGCGTGCCGTCGCTGGCGCGGGCATAGGCGTGGCCGTCATAGCCCAGTTCGGCATAGACCTGCTGGGCGATGGTATTGGGGTCGCGGGCCGAGCGCTCGAGCGAGGCAACCATCTGCGCCCGCACGCGGTCGATGCTCTGGTCGTCGAACCGCGCCTCGGTGAGCGCGAGAATCGCCAGATCGACCACCTGGTCGCGGTTTTCGGTCAGGGCGCGGATGGTCATCGACACCTGGTCGCGGCCTGAATCGAAGCTGACGCTGCCGGCCAGCGATTCCAACGCGGCGGCGTAGCCCTGGGAATCCAGATCGCCCGCCCCCTCGTTCAGAAGCGCAGTCATCAAGGCGACAGCCCCGGCGCGGTCCGCAGGATCGACCGAGGCACCACCGGCGAAGATGACTTCGATGGACACGAAGGGGATCGAGTGTTCTTCGACCAACCAGGCGCTGCGGCCCTGTGGCGAGGTGACGGGCTGGATGTCGATCGTGGCCAGTGCAGGGGTGGCCAGCCCGAGGGCCAGCGCAAGGCTCAGGAGCAGTCGCATCACGCTTCCTCTTTCATCAGCCAACCGGTCACGGACTGACGGCGGTCCAGCGCGCGGGCAGCGTCGATCACCTCTTCTGCGGTGATCGATTGCAACAGGTCGATCCAGTCTTCGCTGTCTTGCAGCGTCAGTCCGACGGTCAGATCCGCGCCGATGGAGCGCGCGCGGGATTGGGTGTCGTCTTCCTGATAGATTGCTTCGGCACGCAGCTGCATCCGCACGCGGTCCAGCTGATCGGCGTCAACGCCGGTTTCGATGAACTCGGCGAGCACCCGGTCCAGCGCATCCTCGGCGTTCTGCATCGACACGCCCGGCACCGGCACGATTCCCAGCGAAAACGAGCCGTGGTCGATGGCGTCGCCATTATACCCCGCCCAGGCCCCCAGCGAGACCCCTTCGTCATAGGTCAGGCGGCGTTCCAGCACCGAGGTCTGCGAACTGCCGCCCAGCAACGCGGCCAGCAACTGGAATGCGGCGGCTTCGCGCTGGTCGCCTGGTCGGCGATTGGGCGCCAGATAGAGGCGGTTGACATAAGGCTGCCCGACCCGCGCGTCGCGCATGATCAGGCGGCGTTCAGCCATTTGCGGCGGTTCGGTGGGGCGCGCCCGTGCGGGGATGCCCGCGACCGGGGGGATCACACCGTAGTATTGTTGCGCCAGTGCCAGAACCTCATCGGCGTTCACGTCGCCTGCGACCACCAGGATCGCGTTGTTGGGCGCGTAATGGACGCGATAGAATTCGGTCGCGATATCGCCGGTCAGAGCCGCGATTTCATGGCGCCAGCCGATGATCGGGCGGCCGTAGGGGTGATTCTGGAACAGCGCGGCGCGCATCTGTTCGCCGAACACCCGGTCGGGGCTGCTTTCCAGCGTCTGACCGCGCTCGCGCAGGATTACGTCGCGTTCGGGCAGCCAATCGGACCTGTCCAGCCGCAGGTTGACCATGCGGTCTGCCTCCATCTGCATCATCAGATCCAGGCGGTCAGAGGCAACACGTTGAAAATACGCGGTATAATCCCAAGAGGTAAAGGCGTTGTCGCTGCCGCCGTTGGCCTCGACGGTGTCGGAAAACTCACCTTCTGCCAGGGTGTCGGTTGCCTTGAACATCAGGTGTTCGAGGTAATGCGCGATACCCGAATGCCCGGCGGGGTCATCGGCGGCACCTACGCGATACCAGACCATGTGCACGACGACCGGCGCGCGATGATCCTCGATCACCACGACCTCCATTCCGTTGTCCAGGCTGAATCGCTGGGGGTCATCGGCGCTGGCGCTGGTCAGGGTAGCGGCCAGCACGCAGAGCGAGACGGCAAGCGGGCGCAGGGGGTTGAACATCGATATGGCTCCGGTCCTACAGGGCGACACAGGCACACTTACCGCGCGTGCGGGGCACGGCAAGCCACTTGGCGCAGATGTGATGGGCCGGGTGGGCGGCGATCAGTCCGCAGGTGGGGCGGAAGGCGTCCGAACCCCGCGGGCACGCCAGCGGCGCAACTCTTCCTGCGGGTCGAGGATCTGGTCCTCGTAGGCCTGGCGATAGACGTTGGTATTGAGCAACCGCTCCAGCACGCGCGGCGCCCCGTCGCGGCGGGTTTGCAAATCCTCGGCGGCCAGCGTCTCGCGGATGCCCTCGGCCACACCCTGACGTCCGACATATTGGACAAGCCCGGCATCCGCCGAAGGAATGCCCTGCGTGCGTTCGGCCGAAACACGGCCCCCCAGGGCGGAAACGGCCTGCGCGCGCGGATCGGGGTCAACCAGATTGGACCCTCCCGGCGTCGGTGCGGGAAGCTGGTTGAAATCTGGCGGCGCCTGCAACGGGCCGGTGGGCAGGATCGAGAATTCGTCCGGCCCGGCTTGCGAAGCCCGCAGGTTCATCAGGCGCGGTGCCTCATTGCCCTGCGAGCACGCGGTAAGCGTGAACACGCCAAGCATGGCAACGGCACTAAGTCGATACAGCGTCATCCCGGATCCCAGATGGTCAGAGGTTGACCCGTGTTTAGCGCAAGCCCGCGCGATCGTCACGGGGCGTTTTGCCGCCCGAGGCCAGGATAAGCCCGAATGCGCCGATAAAGATCGCGATATCGGCGACGTTGAACGCCCAGGGATTGATCCAGCCGCAACAGGTCACATTGAGAAAATCGGCCACCGCGCCCCAGATCAGGCGGTCGATGGCATTGCCCAGCGCGCCACCGGCCAGAAACCCCAGCGCGACCTGCATCATCGGACGCGCCCCGTCGCGGCGCACCCAGAACCAGACCCAGGCGGTCACTGCCACGGCCAGCGCCACCAGCGCATATTGCAGCCAGGCCGAATCTGCGGCGAACAGGCCAAAGTTGACGCCCCGGTTCCAGGCCATCGTCAGGGTGAACCAGGGTGGCAATACCTCGATATACAGCACCTCGCGCAGGTTCAGACCAACCACCACGGCCCATTTCAGCACCTGGTCCAGCGCCAGAAGGGCCAGGGTTATCAGCGTCGCAAACCGCATTTCAGTGCCGGAAGTGG
>JAGRMK010000408.1 GCA_020441345.1 Paracoccaceae bacterium | reverse complement strand
GAGCCGGTGCAGGGCGAGGGCGGATTCTATCAGACGCCGATCGCCTTCATGCAGGAATTGCGCCGGATTTGCGATGAACACGGCATCTGTCTGGTGGCCGATGAGGTGCAGACGGGCTTCGCGCGCACCGGCAAGGTATTCGCCATCGAACACTACGGTATCGAGCCCGACCTGATCCCGATTGCAAAGGCGCTGGGCGGTGGGTTTCCGATCTCGGGGTTGATCGGCAAGGCCGAAATCATGGATGCCGCCGAACCGGGCGGTCTGGGTGGCACCTATGGCGGCAACCCGATCTCGGTCGCGGCGGCGCTGGCGGTGCTGGACGTGATCGAAGAAGAAAAGCTGTGCGAGCGGGCCAACAAGATCGGCGCGCGAATGGTCGAACGCATCAACGGCATGCGCCAGAAGAACGCGCTGCGCCCGATTGGCGATGTGCGCGGGCTGGGGGCGATGGTGGCCTTTGAACTGGTCAAGGAACGAGGCACCCACGACCCAGACCCCGATGCCATCAAGCCGGTGATCGCGGCGGCGCTGGACGCCGGTCTTATCTTGCTCAGCTGCGGCTATTACGCGAACACGATCCGCATCCTGGCGCCGCTGACCATCGACGAGGGACATCTTGAGGAAGGGCTGGACATGCTGGAAACGGCGCTGACCCTGTGAGCGAGCGGGCGCCGGGGGCCGAGCGTGCCGGACGCCCCGATGCTTCGGGGTCCGAAACGCGGTCCCGGCGCTGCGGTCGCGGTCCCCATCGCCCGCTGCGGGCCGGGGTTCAAGCAGGTCAACGGTTTCCGTCCCCCGGATTAAGGCGTAAGGAGGGGGCCGGATTTTAGGAGAAATGACCGCCATGACCCCCTTTGCGATTGCGGGCGTGCAAATGTACGTCAATGCCCTTCAGTCGAATGTCGACGGAATGCTGCATCGGCTTGATATCCTGATGGCGCGATTTCCGTGGACGCAGATGGTGCTGTTTTCGGAACTCGCGCCCTATGGCCCGCTGCCGCGCTTTGCGCAGCCCTATATCAACGACGATCTGGGTCGCTTGCAGGACGCAGCACGCAAGCACAATGTCTGGCTGATCCCCGGCTCGATGTTTGAAAAGGACGAGGCCGGGCGGATCTTCAACACCGCCTCGGTGATCGACCCCGACGGCAATCTGGTGCGGTCTTACCGCAAGATGTTTCCGTTCCGTCCCTATGAGACCGAGGTCGAGGCCGGAACCGAGTTCTGCGTCTTCGACGTGCCGGGTGTCGGGCGGTTCGGGTTGTCGATCTGCTACGATATCTGGTTCCCCGAAACCACGCGGCAACTGACCTCGCAGGGCGTCGAGGTGCTGCTGCATCCGGTGCTGACCGGCACTGCCGACCGCGATGCCGAACTGGCCATTGCCCGCGCCACGGCGGCGCAGTTCCAGTGTTATGTGTTCGATGTCAACGGCTTAGGCGCCGGCGGAAACGGGCGGTCCTGCGTAATCGATCCGGCGGCGACGGTGCTGCATCAGTCGGCCGGCCAGGAAGACATGTTCCCGATCGAGGTGGATCTCAGCCAGGTGCGCCGCCAGCGCGAAACCGGGATCAAGGGGCTGGGGCAGGTGCTCAAGTCGTTCCGCGATCGCAGCGTCGATTTCTCGGTCTATGACCGCGCATCGGGGACCGATGCCTATCTGCATGGACTCGGCAAGCTTGAGATGCCGGGGCAGGGCTCGCGCTCGGGCCTGAACCTGCGCGACACCAGCATGATTGGCGCCCAGCACAGCACGATGGGCCCGCCGTTCAAGAATGACGAAGGAATCCCGGCGGTGGCGGGAACCAAGATCACCGGCTGATCGGGCCGCGCGCGTCTGACGCTCGCGGCTGCTGGTCCGGCCTACAACGGAGGAACCGATGCAGTCCATGAGCGACTATTATTCAGCGGTGCAGCTTCGCACGGACCGCTGGAGCGCGCTGCGCGAGAAACTGGGTGAGATCGAACGCGCGCCAACCGGCAGGCGCGTTCATGCGCTGCGCGCCGAGATCGGCAAGCTGTTCGACTCGCTGGCCGTCGTCGAACGCTATTGGGCTTTTCCGGGCACGGCGGCGTTCGATCACATGCGCCGCCAGTTCGAGCATGGAAAAACCGCCGATGTCGCGTTTCTGGTGCGGCGGGTGACGCGGGCGCTGGTCTCGGGGGCCTATCGGCGCCGGCATATCCCGCTGGACCGCGACAGTGGCGATGCCGACGAGCACGAGGACGAGGCGTTCCTGTCGCCCGACGCGCGCGCGCTGTCCAAGCCGTATTTCGAGGTCATGATCGTTGACGAGGTCAACGAGCACCAGGAACGCTGGCTGAAGTCGAACATGAACGCCATGCGCCGGACCGAAGACGCGTTCATTTACGAACCCGTCGTCGTGCCCAGCCTTCAGGACGCTCTGATCGGGATGCTGTTCAACCACAACGTCCAGGCGATCGTGGTGCGCCCCGGCTTGCGCCTGGAATCCAAGGTCGAGCTGCCGATCCTGACCCGCTATCTCAGCCGTGCCGGGGATATGGACGAGATCCGGCCAGAGGATTATGGCCCCGAGCTGTGCCGTCTGATCGCGCGGGTGCGCCCGGAACTCGACGCCTATCTCGTCACGGATCGTTCGGTCGAGGACATCGCGGGTATGGATCTGGGTGTCTGTCGACGGGTGTTTTACAATCAGGAAGACTTTCTTGAACTGCACCTGAACATCCTGCGGGGCGTGCAGGCGCGGTTCAAGACTCCGTTCTTCACTGCGCTCAAGGAATATTCCAAACAGCCGACCGGCGTTTTCCACGCCTTGCCGATCAGCCGCGGCAAGTCGATATCGCGGTCGCACTGGATTCAGGACATGGGCGCGTTTTACGGCCCGAATATCTTTCTGGCAGAAACCTCGGCCACCTCGGGTGGACTTGACAGCTTGCTGGAGCCGCACGGCCCGATCAAGGAGGCGCAGGAGCTGGCGGCGCG
>JAGRMK010000407.1 GCA_020441345.1 Paracoccaceae bacterium | reverse complement strand
AGCCGGTCATCGCGGTGTTGAAGCACAATTCGGCGACGGTTTGCCCCGTGGCGCCGAAACCATGACCGTAAAAGATGGTGCCATCGGCGAGAACGAGGCATGCGGTCGGGCGCTGCGACTTCTGGGCTGCGGGCATCGGATGGCTCCTGTCTGAATTTTTCCGTCAATACGAGGGAAGCCGAGGGGAATCAAGGGCGCGAGACCCGGACGGCGCGCGAATGCCGGGTGTCCCGGCCAAAACCGCTTGCTGCCGCCGTGCCGCGTATCGTATCCAGTCGCCAGCAAGGTATGCCGACTGCTTCCCAGCGATTGTTTTCACATCGAATGGGAAATGCCATGCGGATACTTTTTCTTGCGTCTTCAACTCTTGTCATCACCGCCGGACTGGCGAATGCGCAGGCGCTGAGCCTGTCTGGCGAGGCGCGCCTGGGTGTCATCGGGGATGATGCGGGCGGAGCCTGGGTCTGGACCCAGGACGACCAACTGGATCTTGATTTCACCGTCGCCATCGAGGCCGACCAGGGGCTCAGATTCGGCGCCTGGACCCGTGTAGAGGCAGCCAGCGGCCGCGCCGGCGTGTTTTCCGGGTCGCATGTCTGGGCCGAGGCGGGCAATCTGCGCGTGACCTTCGGCAATGCCGATGGCGCGTTGACCCATTCCGGGTATCTGGGCGGCGGCGGCGTCGGATATGAGGGCGGGATCCTGAACGGGGACGCGGCCGGTCTGGATGCCATTGCCCAAGAGGCCGTTACAACGGGCGGCGGGGCAGCAAATGCCCTGAGGGTCGATATCGCGGTCGGGACTGCGGTCGTTTCGGTCTCGCATGAACGCGGGGCGGCAACCGAAATCGGGGCCCAGGCCGTCTATGGGCAGGTTACTGTCGCGGCGGGATACAGCAGCGCCGGAACCGGAAGCTGGGCGCTGTCGGGCCAGTTCGACGGTGGCGACTGGGGCGTTGGCGTGTTGCTGGCGTCGGTCGACGGCAGCGAGAACTGGGTCGTGTCGGGAAGCCGGACACTGGGGAAAAGTGATCTCTATGGCTATGTTGGCGAGGTCGGCAGCGCGCGCGCCTATGGCCTTGGCTATAGCTATGATCTTGGCGGCGCGGTGCGGCTGACCCTGGGCGCCGAACGCGTGGCGTCGGTGGCCGGGGCGTCGCTCGGGGTGGCGTTCGCATTCTGACCGCAGACAGTGACGACCGGGGCGCGGAAGATGCCGCGTTCCGGTCTGGTCGCCGCCCGGGGTGGCCCCGCAGCCGAAGCGCGAGCCGGAAACTCTGCTATTGAAATGGCCGAGTATTTTTGTCAGTAATAGAGTCCTGCGAGTCACCTCGCCCGTTCCCGTCCACGCGCGCCGCCCCCGGCTACGCAGCCAGCCCCCTGTTGCAAACCCGGAAATCCTGGAGCCCGCGCGATGATCAGAACCCTTCTTGCCATAACTGCCCTGTCTGCCGTTCTCGGTGGCGCGGCCCAAGCGCAGACCCCGCGCGAGGTCATCGAGACCTACGCCGATATTGCCGAGGCGAAATACGCCGACAGCCTGATCTCGGCGCAGCGGTTGCACGCCGCTGTCGGGGCGCTGATCACCGCTCCGTCGGCCGAGGCCCTGCAGGCGGCGCGGTCTGCCTGGCTGGCGGCGCGCGTGCCCTACCAGCAGTCCGAGGTTTACCGCTTCGGCAATCCGATTGTCGATGACTGGGAAGGCCGGGTGAATGCCTGGCCGCTGGACGAGGGGCTGATCGACTATGTTGGCGATGCCTATGGCGGACCGCGCGATGAAAACCGGTTGGCGGCGCTGAATGTGATCGCGCATCCGCAGTTTACCCTGTCCGGGCGGACGATCGACGCCAGCGTGATCACCCCGGACTTGCTGCAAGACACGCTGCACGAGGCCGATGGCATCGAGGCCAATGTCGCCACCGGCTATCACGCCATCGAATTCCTGCTCTGGG
>JAGRMK010000406.1 GCA_020441345.1 Paracoccaceae bacterium | reverse complement strand
TCATCCTGATGGGCAATGTCGCCACTGAGACCGGGATGAGCCGGCGGCTTTACGACGCGGCCTATGCGGTGATCGGGTCGGTGCGCGGCGGGCTGGCGTCGGCGACGGTGATCGGCTGCGGCGGCTTTGCCGCGCTATCGGGGTCGTCGGTGGCTTCGGCACTGACCATGGGCAAGGTGTCCCTGGCCGAGATGGACCGTTTCGGCTATGATCCCAAGCTGTCGACCGGCGCGGTTGCGGCGGGGGGCACGCTGGGCATCCTGATCCCGCCCTCGACCGGTTTCGTGATCTACGCGATCCTCACGCAGGAAAGCATCGGGCGGTTGTTTCTGGCGGGGGTTCTGCCGGGGATCTTGCTGCTGCTGATGTTCGTGGCCACCGTGACCCTGCTGTGCTGGATCAACCCGGCAATGGGCCCGGCGGGGCCGCGCACCAGCATGGCCGAAAAGCTCAAGGCGATGATCGGCGCGTTTCCGATCCTTGGCGTGATCGTGCTGACTATTGGCGGCATCTATTCGGGCATTTTCTCGCCGGTCGAGGCCTCGGCGGTGGGCGCGGGCCTGATCATCGCCATCGGTCTTGTCACGCGGGTTTTGACGCTTTCGGCTTTCTGGGCGGCGGCGCGGTCGTCCGTCACCACCACCGCGACGGTGATGCTGATCCTGATCGCCGCGCACATGATCAACCCGTTTCTGGCGCTCAGCCATATTCCGCAGGCGGTCGGCGATTTTCTGGGCGCGCTCAGCCTGCCGCCGCTGGTGATCCTGGGGCTTATTCTGGCCTGCTATCTGGTGCTGGGCTGCTTTCTGGAAGGCTTCGCGATGCTGGTGCTGACGATGCCGATCTTCTTTCCGATCATCCAGGCGCTTGGGCTGGATCCGATCTGGTTCGGGGTGCTGGTGGTGCTGACGCTGGAGATGGGGCTGATTTCGCCGCCGGTCGGGGTTAACGTGTTCATCGTCAAATCGGTCGCGCCCAATGTCGAACTGGGCACGATCTTTCGCGGCGTCGTTCCGTTCTGGATCGCCATGCTGGTCACACTGGGCCTGCTGGTCGCCTTTCCGCAGATCGCGCTGATTCTGCCCAACACGATGATAAATTGACACCATGACCACCACGCTTCTGATCCCGGGCCTGTTGTGCGACCGAACCGTCTGGGCGCCGATCCTCGACCGGCTGCCCGCCGTGGTGGCGGATCTGTCGACGCAAGACGACCTGACGCGGATGGCGGCGGATCTGCTGGCGCAATACCCCGGCCCGCTGCGCGTGGCGGGGCATTCGATGGGCGCGCGGGTGGCGATGGAGATGGCGCGGCTTGCGCCCGGGCGGATCGAACGACTGGCGCTGCTCGATACCGGCATCCACCCGCTACGCGAGGGGGAAAGGGCAAAGCGCGACGAGATCGTGCGGTTGGCCCATGCCCAGGGGATGGCGGCGCTGTGCGACCGATGGCTGCCGCCGATGGTCTGGCAGGGCAATCATGCCAGGACCGCGCTGATGGCCGATTTGCGCGCCATGGTGCTGCGGATGGACGCCGATCTTCACGAACGCCAGATCAAGGCGTTGGTGAACCGCCCCGATGCCTCGGAATATCTGACGGCGATCCGTTGCCCGGTCCTGCTGTTGGTCGGGCGGCACGACGCCTGGAGCCCGGTCGCCCAGCATGAAGACATGCTGGCGTTGCTGCCCGATGCGCGGCTGGTGGTGATCGAGGACGCGGGCCATTTCGCCCCTGTCGAACAGCCGCAGGCGGTCGCCGCGGTTTTGCTGCCGTTCCTGCAAGTCTGACCCAAGGGGGGGCGATGTTCTTTTTGATGACCTGCCTGCACCACCCGAACCGCGCGGCACAGCGCGACCGCCTGCGCCCGGCGCATCGCGACTGGGTGCGCAGCGGCGGCGCGGGGCGGGTCTCGGTGCTGATCGGCTCGGCGCTTTGGGGCGATGACGGCACCCCGGCGGGGCATTGGGGGATCCTGGAGGCCGAGACCCCCGCAGCGGCCCGCGCCTTTGCCGATGGCGACCCGTTCGCGACCGGCGGGGTCGTGGCCTCCGCCACGCTGACCCGGCTGGCAGACGGTTTCATGGCCGACCGTATCGCGCCGCGCATGACCACGCCGGACCAAACCTGAACAAACAGTGGAGCACACCATGCCCAGCCTGCAAGACAAGCTCGACGCCGAAGGGAACGCCGTGCGCATGATGTATAATGCCCCGACCGGGCGCTATGCCTTTCCCGTGGCCTCCGAATTCTCGCACTGGTCCGAGGAACAACGCGCCTGGCACGAGGGGGTGGCGTTGCTCGACCAGTCGTTCCACATGACCGACCTCTATGTGTCCGGCCCCGATACCGTCGCGCTGATGTCTTGCCTTTCCGTCAACAGCTTTGCCGGGTTCGGCCGCAACAAGGCAAAACAGATGGTCTGCTGCAACGAAGACGGCTTTCTGATCGGCGACGCGATCCTGTTCGGGCTGGAAGACGACGCGGTCAACATCGTCGGTCGCCCGGTGCTGGCCAACTGGGTGCAGTTTCACGCCGAAACCGGCGATTGGGATGTCACATTGGTGCGCGACGACCGGTCTCTGGACAGCAAGGCAGACTCGCGCCTGACCTACCGGTTCGAGATCCAGGGGCCCAGGGCGCTGGACCTTCTGAACGCGGTGAACCAGGGCGGGCCACTGACCACCAAGTTCTTCAACATGGGCGAAATCACCATCGCGGGCTGCACCGCGCGCACGCTCAGTCACGGGATGGGCGGCGCGCAGGGGCTGGAGCTCTGGGGGCCGGCGCGCGACAGTGGCACGGTGCGTGCCGCGCTGATCGCGGCGGGCGAAGCGTTTGGCCTGCGGCTGGTTGGTTCGCGCGCCTATGCGGCAGCGGCGGCGGAATCGGGTTGGGTGCCGTCGCCGCTTCCGGCGATCTATTCGGGTGACAGCACGCGTGCTTACCGAGAATGGCTACCCGCCGACGGGTTCGAAGCGGTCAGCACGATCGGCGGCAGTTTCGTGTCGGACCGGGTCGAGGATTACTATCTCACCCCCTGGGATCTGGACTATGGCCGCGTGGTGAAATTCGATCACGACTTTATCGGCCGCGCCGCGCTGGAAGCGATGGCCAAGGGCCCGCACCGGCGCAAGGTCACGCTGGTCTGGAACCCCGACGACG
>JAGRMK010000405.1 GCA_020441345.1 Paracoccaceae bacterium | reverse complement strand
GATGCAGCAGCAGTTGCGCGCCCCGTTGTTCGAGGACAAGGTTGTCGATCTGGTTCTGGGTCAGGCTACCGTCACCGAGAAGGAAATCTCGAAGGACGAGCTGAAAGCGGCGCTCGATGCGCTGGAAAACGACGCCTGATCCCACCGACCGGGCTGAAAAATGAGAGCCCCGTGCCGTTTCGGCGCGGGGTTTTTGCTTTGCGAAGGGGCGCGTCATTGAGTATCCGGTGGCGGCCGCGCGGCACAACCCCTGACTGAAATTCGAACGATCAGAGACCTATGGAAACGCACACCATCATTGCCTACCACCTTGCGACCTATACCTGGGCGCTGACCTATATCGCGATCATCTATCGTGGCTTCAAGGATCAGTCCTATGGGATGCCGATCATCGCACTCTGCCTCAACCTCTCGTGGGAGCTGGTGTTTGCGCTGGCCATCCCGCCTTATGGCAGTGCCGATGCCGGGCTGATCCCTTATGGCGGGTTGAAGGCGCAGGTGATCTTCCTGATCTGGGCGACTCTGGACATGGTGATCCTGTATACCTATTTCCGGTTCGGCTATCGGCATTTCCAGACGCGGTATGGCCTGTCGCGGGCGCAGTGGATCGTTTTCACGCTGGCGATGCTGATCTTCTCGATGTTCGTCATGTATACCGGCGGGATGTTCTTTTGGCAGTTCGAGGAGTATTTCGCGAATGACCAGATCGAAGGCGCGAAGCTGATCGCTTTCATTCAGAACGCGTTCATGTCGATTGCCTTCATCGCCATGTTCCACGCCCGCGGTTCCACCGAGGGGCAAAGCTTCACCATCGCCTGGGCGAAATGGATCGGCACCTCGATGACCGGAGGGATCATCTACATCCTGTCGCGGCCTGATGAATGGTATTTCGTCGGCACCTTCATCGGCGCGGTCTTCGTCGCGGATGTGTATTACATGATCGTCGTCTATCGCGCGCTGCGCAAGCAGGGGATCAACCCCTGGACCCGGCTGTGAGGCCGTCGTGACCTGTCTGTGAAACGGAAACGCCCGGTGCCGCTGCACCGGGCGTTGTTGTCTTGAAGCGCCTGCGGCGCAGGGTGGGGGCGCTGCCCCCGCGCTGCGCGCTCCCCCGGGATATTTTCGGACAGATGAACGGGGCCGGGGTTTCAGGCCGAGAGGGCGCGGGCGATAATCAGTTTCTGGATGTCCGACGTGCCTTCGTAGATCTGGCAGACGCGCACGTCGCGGGCGATGCGTTCGAGCCCGGTATCGCGCATGTAGCCCATGCCGCCAAAGGTTTGCAGCGCGCCAGAGACGATGCGTTCGGCGGCTTCGGAGGCAAAGAGCTTGGCCATTGCGGCCTCGGTCAGGCAGGGGATGCCCGCGTCCTTGAGCCGGGCGGCATGCAGCGTGAGTTGGCGCGCGGCTTCGAGCTGGGTGGCGAGATCGGCAAGGCGGAAGGCGACGGCCTGGTGGTTGAGGATCGGCGTGCCGAAGGTCTGGCGTTCTTGCGCGTAAGCGCTGGCCGCGTCGAGCGCGGCCTGGGCCATGCCCACGGACTGCGAGGCGATGCCGATGCGTCCGGTTTCCAGGCTGGCCAGCGCGATCTTGTAGCCCGCGCCTTCGGCGCCGATGCGGGCGTCGTCGGGGACTTCCATATCGGTGAACCGCAGGGCGCAGGTGTCCGAGGCACGCTGGCCCATCTTGTCTTCGACGCGGGCGACCTCGAATCCCGGTGTGGCGGTTGGCACGAGAAAGGCGGTGATGCCGGTCTTGCCCGTCGTGCCGTCCATCCGGGCGAAGACGATGCAAAAGCGCCCGATCTTGCCCGAAGTGATGAATTCCTTGGCGCCGTTGAGCACGTAGCCGCCTTGCACCTTGCGAGCGCTGGTGCGCACCGCGCTGGCGTCTGACCCGGCCTGGGATTCGGTCAGGGCGAAGGCGCCGATGAACTCGCCGCGCGCGGCCGGGCGCAGCACCTCCTGCTTGTGCTGCTCGGATCCGAAGCGTTCGAGGATCGCGTTAAAGGGCGCGTTATGCACGCTCATCACCGTCGAGATCGCGCCGTCGCCCGCCGCGACCTCCATCAAGGCCAGCGCGTAGCTGACGTAATCGGCGCCCGCGCCGTCGAGTTCGGGATCGACGGTCATGCCCAGAAAGCCCAACTCGCCCATTTCGCGCAGGATTGCCGGTTCGATGGTGCCGTCGAGGTCGCGGGCGGCGGCGCCGGGGGCAAGCCGGTCACGGGCAAAGGCGCGGGCGGTGTCGCGGATCAGGGTTTGGTCTTGGGTGAGCATCGGGTTCTCCGGTCTGGGGTGATGCGACTATCGGCGCCGGGCCCGATCGCGTCAATCGCGACCCCGCGTTCGGGCAGGGATGGCTTGCGCAGGCAGCGGGGGCGGGCGATAACCGGCGCATGGCCAAGGCATCAGCGCAATTCACCTGTTCATCCTGCGGCGCCGCCCACAAGAAATGGGCCGGGCGTTGCGACGCCTGTGGCGCCTGGAACGCGATAATCGAGGAAGCGCCGCTGTCCGCGGGGCCCAAGGGGCCAGTCGGGCGCGGACGCAAGATCGACTTGAGCACGCTGCAAACCAGGGAAGCGCCGCCCCCGCGCACCCTGTCGGGCGTGGCCGAGTTCGACCGGGTGCTGGGCGGC
>JAGRMK010000404.1 GCA_020441345.1 Paracoccaceae bacterium | reverse complement strand
AACCTTCGTGCCAAGGTCGACCAGACAGGCACCCAGCACCCCATCCTCGAACACCTCGATCTCGATCGCACCCTTTTGGGTCTCCACGACCGCGATGATATCGCCTCGGGCCACCTTTTCGCCGGGTTTCTTCAACCACTCGATCAGCGTTCCCGCCTCCATATCGGCGCCAAGTGAGGGCATCAGGAACTGGCTCATGGCCTGCGCTCCATCAAGGCCTTCACGGCTTCGACGATCCGGGGCACTTGTGGAATGGCGGCTGCTTCCAGATGTTGAGCATAGGGCACCGGAACTTCTTCACTGCACACCCGCGCCAACGGAGCATCGAGATCAAAGAAGGCGTCTTCGGCGATCTGCATGCCGATCTCGGCGGCAAGGCTGCCGGTCTTCCAACCCTCGTCCACGATCAGAGCGCGATGGGTCTTGGCGACCGAGGCCAGGATCGTCGGCTTGTCCAGCGGGCGCAGGCTGCGCAGGTCGATGACCTCGGCCTCGATACCGTCGGCAGCCAGTGCGTCGGCGGCCTCAAGCGTCTTCCAGAGCGAGCCGCCGTAGGTGATCAGCGAAATATCCGTGCCCTCGCGCCGCACGATGGCCCGGTCGATATCAACCGGGCCTGCATTGGCGGCAAGTTTACCCTCCATGTTGTAGAGCATCACGTTCTCAAAGATCAGCACCGGATCAGGGTCTTCGAGCGCAGTCCACAACATCCCGCGCGCATCTTCGAGCGTTGCGGGGGCCAACACCCGGATGCCTGGGATATGAGCGAACCAACCTTCCAGCGAATGAGAGTGCTGCGCAGCCAGCTGCTTGCCTGCGCCGGTCGCCATGCGGATCACCACCGGCACGCCGAACTGGTTGTTCGACATATGCCGGAACGTGGCGGCCGTGTTCAGGATCTGATCGAGCGCCAGCATCGAGAAATTGACCGTCATCACCTCAACGATCGGCCGCATCCCGGCAATCGCCGCGCCGATCCCCGCGCCGGTGAAACCGGCTTCAGACAACGGGGTATCGCGAATCCGGTCTGGGCCGAACTTGTCCAAAAGCCCCTTGCTGACGGCATAGCAGCCCCCATAGTGGCCGACATCCTCGCCCATCAGGAACACGCGGTTGTCGCGCTCCATCGCGTCGGTGATCGCTGATTTGATAGCCTCGCGATAGGTTGTGTCGAGCAGCTTGCCGGGCTTTTTCGTTTTTGGCGGGGCAGGGCGCTTTGGCGCCATCACGAAATCGGTGAGCGAACTCAGCGGCGCGTCGGTGCCTGCCTCGGCAAAGGCGACAGCCTCGTCGATCTCGGCATCGACCTCGGCCACGATTGCCTCGATTTCGTCCTTGTGCAGCAGGCCGTTCTGTTCCAGCCAGCCCTGAAACCGCACGATCGGCCCCTTCTTGCGCCATTCGTCGACCTCGGATTTCGGGCGATAGAGCTGGGCATCGAACATGGAATGCGGGCGAAAGCGATAGGTGCGACACTCCAGGAAATAGGGTTCCCCGCTTTCGCGCATGGCCTGCAAGGCGCGTCGCGTCGCGGCCTCGACCGCGATCACATCCATTCCGTCCACCGTTTCGGACTGAATCTTGTAGCTGCGCGCCTTGATCGCGATTTCGGTCTCTGCTTCGGTCAGGCTCAGCGCCGAACCCATGGCGTAGCCGTTATTCTCGCATACGAACAAAACGGGCAGATCCCAGAGCGACGCGAGGTTCAATGCCTCGTGAAACTCGCCTTCCGCAGCGGCGCCTTCGCCAAAAAAGCAGACCGTCGCCGCGTCGCTCTTTTCCATCTTGTCTGCCAGGGCCAAGCCGGTTGCCAGTGGCAGCCCACCGCCAACAATCGCGTTGCCGCCATAGAAATTCTGCGCTGCATCGAACAGATGCATCGATCCGCCGCGCCCACCCGCGCAGCCTTCGGCCTTGCCATACATCTCGGCCAAGGTTGTCGTCATTGGCACACTCCGGGCCAACGCATGCCCGTGCTCGCGATAGGTGGCGACGACCCGGTCCCTGGCGTCGAGTGCCGTCATCACCCCCACGGCCACGGCTTCCTCACCGTCATAAAGGTGCAGAAACCCGCGGATCTTTTGCTGAGTGTACAGTTCTGCGCATTTCCCCTCGAAACGGCGGATGCGGATCATGCCTTTCAGCAACGCGCGGACATGAGAATGGTCCAGGCGGGGTTTGACGGTGGACTTGCTGGCTGATCTGGTCATGTCTCATCGCTTTCCAGGGTTGAGATGTCGCCCTCGGGCAGGCCCAGTTCACGGGCTTTCAAGAGCCTGCGCATGATCTTGCCGCTGCGGGTCTTGGGCAGGTTCTGGCGAAAGGCGATTTCCTTTGGCGCAACGGCGGGCCCAAGCCGCTTGCGGGCATGGCCCAGCAATTCTAGCTGCAACTCATCGCCTGGCTCAAAGCCCGGCTTCAACGCGACATAGGCCTTGACGATTTCGCCCGCCGTCTCGTCGGGAATGCCGATCACCCCGACCTCGGCAACCGCCGGGTGCTCCATCAAGGCGCTTTCCACCTCGAACGGTCCGATCAGGTGGCCGGCGCTTTTGATCACATCATCCGCGCGCCCGACGAACCAGTAGTAGCCATCCTTGTCTCGCATCGCGAGATCGCCGCTCAGATACCAGCCATCGCGGAAGCTTTTTTCGTAGCGCGCCTGCTGGTCCAGATAGGTGCGCATCATCGACGGCCAGCCGGGGCGCAACGCCAGTTCGCCGATTGCTTGCGGCTTGGTGATCTCACGCGCGCCGGTATCGGTGATTTCGACGATCCCCGCCTCGATTCCCGGCAGGGGTTTGCCCATCGAGCCGGGCTTCACATCCATCGAGGCATAATTGGCGATCATGATGCCGCCGGTTTCCGTTTGCCACCAGTTGTCATGGAATGGCATGCCGAAGACCTCATGGCCCCAGATCACTGCCTCGGGGTTCAAAGGTTCGCCGACGCTGGCCATGAACCTTAGCGCGCTGAAATCATGGCTGTCCGGCAGGGAGCGTCCCGATTTCATCAGCATTCGGATGGCGGTCGGTGCGGTGTACCAGACATTGACCTTCTCGGTGTCCAGGAGGTCATACCAGCGTGCTGCGTCGAATTCGGCCTCGTCGATGATCATGGTGACGCCAAGTGTCAGCGGGGCGATGATGCCGTATGAGGTGCCGGTGACCCAACCGGGATCGGCTGTGCACCAGTAGATATCGCCTGCCCGCAGATCGAGTGCCAAGCGCCCGGTCTCGCGATGTGCAACCACCGCGCCATGTACATGCACGACGCCTTTCGGCTTTCCGGTTGTGCCAGAGGTGAAGTGCAAAAGCGCCATATCCTCGGGCTGCATGGGCTGGGTTTCAAAATCGCTTTCGGCAGCATCCATAAGGTCGCCAAACTTTTTGCAATCGGGGGTGTCGCCATCGATCAGGATTACCGCGCGCAGCGTTGGCAGGTTGTCGCGGATGCCTTTGACTTTGCGCTTGTAAAGCGCGGCCGACGTGACCAGCACATGCCCGCCGCCAATCTCCAGCCGGGACTGGATCGGTTCCGGCCCAAATGCCGAGAAGAGAGGACAAAAGACACAACCTGCCTTCAGCGTGCCCAGAGCTGCGATATAGAGTTCAGGTGTGCGCCCGAGCAGCGAGTAGACCTTGTCACCCTTTTGCAGCCCCAGGTCGCGAAGCACATTGGCGAAGCGGTTGGTCTCGTGGGCAAGGTCCGCATAACTCAGATCTGTTCTTGCGCCGGATTTCGCGATCCATCGAATGGCCACCTGGTCGCCGCGCCCATCGGTCAGGTGGCGGTCCACCGCTTCGTGTGCGATGTTCAGCGCCCCATTCGGCAATCCAGCCAACCCCGCGCGGGCCACGTCCCAGGAAAAGCTGCCCCGGGCCGTGGCATAGTCTGGCATATTGGACCCGGCCCTGGTCGCATTGTCTTTCTTGATCAGCACGTCGGTCATGGTGGTTCACCCCGAATTTCTGATGCAGAAGCCATGATTTTATGGCTCTTCTCGGTCTTCGGCGCTGACCTATGTCAAGAGAACGGCACCACAGCCGAGCCAGTTTGAAGCACAGTCCTCGACGCTGTTGCGTCAGCGGATGCCGTTCTGTGGCGCCCAGGTCCACAAGCGTTCGAAACGCGCGCGCCCGCTGCCAGCCCCGTCTTGTTGACGGGTATCGCGGCTTTCGAGGGGGGGCGAGACTGGATCAGCCGCGGTATGGCGACGCTTCGTTGTGTGCATATCTTGCAGCACAGGAGCTGAACCTTGGGCGCAGGCGGGATGGAGGCATTTCGCAAAGATGCGGGATGGACAGCGCAGCTCAGCTGGCCTTCGTGGAGTCAGATTGTGGGCGGTGCCGGTGCTCAGGCCTTTGCCTGGACGGCAACAGGTATCTCGGGCTGCGGAACAGGTCGGCGTTGCCGAGGCCGCAGAGCAAGTCAGGTGACGAATTGGTCCCGCTGGCAGGTGTTGCAAGGCAGACCGCGCGCAGGGTTCACGGCGAATACACGCAGGAATGCGACTTTCCGGCCTAAGCGCCCCGACAGATTGTCTGTTCGAACACCGAAACCATGGAGAATTTCGAAATGCAAAACCCATTCGCTCAGCGCACCGCGTCTCTGGCTGGTCCCGCAACCGATATCCAGCCGGTCACGCCGGACAACATGGTCGATTTGCCGGTTATCGCTCTGGCCCTTTACGTCGAGACCGGCGGATCGCTGACCTTCGACACGATCACCGGCACGACGCGCACGGTCGAGGTGGCCGATTTTTGCATTTTGCCGGTTGGGGCCAAGCGCGTGCGCGCATCAGGGACCACCGCAGCCGGTATCCACGCCTTGGTGCTGGCATGAAGCTGATCTCTGACCTGACGGTGTCAGCGCAGCCATTCAGACATGTCCAGGCGCGATCGCCATCCCATGCATTCGCCGCGGGTGAGGTCGGTTGCTGGTTCGATCCTTCCGACCTGACCACGCTTTTCGCCGATGCAGCCGGGACGATCCCTGCCGTCATCGGCGGGCGCGTCGCCAGAATGGACGACAAGTCGGGCAACGGGATGCACGCGCTTCAGGCAAACAGTTGGGCACAGCCGTTTCTCGGCCGGCATCCTGCAAGTGGTCTGCGCAATCACAAGACCAATTCGCAGACCTACGCGGCCTGGACGGATAGCGGGACAACGCGCACCATGCAGCCGACCGGCGCCCGCGATGGCGGACCCGCGGTGACGATCCTGGCCCTTTCGAATGGCCAATATGTCAACGCAGGGACAACCTTTCATCGCTCGTTTGTCGGTGAACAGGTGATTTTCTCGGTCGATGTCAAGAGCGTGACAGCCAGTTCGATCACATTCTATCTTGGTGGATACCTCAACAATTTCGGCGCGACTTTCGTTTTCAATGACGGAAGTTTTACCGCCGTATCCAACCGGATCAGCGCAACGTCGGCCGTCGAACTCGGCGGTGGCTGGTGGCGTGTCGCCATCACCACGTCTGATCTGGTCAACCCGGCGGCTGTCCTGCTCATGGCAACGCATGCCAACGCCAGCTTCATTGCGGCCTACATGCAGGCGGAACCCGGCCCGACGCCGACCGCGTATCAATCGGTTGTCGGGGCCTTCAACATCGTCGAGCAAGGTCAGCATCCCGTTCATTATCTGCATTTCGACGGCGTCGATGACGCGATGCATAGTGGTCTGAACGGTCTTGGCCGCAACGACATTTCGGCGGCGATCTGCTGCGCCTATGCGTCGCACGGCGGAAGCGGATACGTTCTGAACGCCTCAGGTGACGTTGTCTCTGCGGGCGACCGTTCGTTCAACCTGCTGCATTCGGTGCCTTCCGGCCACGCGGAACTGCGTATCGGCGGCAGCGCGGGTGAAACGCTGAACCCGGCGCACTATGGGCCGGTATGCGTCAGCGCTCGCTGGAACAGGCCGGCATCCATGGGTCAGGCGCTTTGGGGGCGTGAAGGTCTGAGCGATCTGTCGATTGGCACAGCCTCGCAGGATATGGACTTGCGCATCGGAGCGCGTGTGACGGGCGGGTTCTTTTCGGGGCGGTTCTACGGATTGATCGCACGCCGCGCTGCGACTGACCCGGCGACTCTGGGTGCTATGCGGGCATATTTGTGTAACAAGGCAGGGGTATCCACGGCATGAAGCGCGTGACAATCATTTGCCCGGCGGCGCTGCTGTCGGATACAAGGCACCTTCTTATGGCGCTGGGATCGGGGTTGGATGAAGGCGCCACTCTCAGGCCCGACGGGTGGGAAATCCTTGAAACCGGCGATGCCGTGGCTGTGGCTTCGACCGAGGTTCCCGAGGCGTGGATTTCCGGGGTGCAGCACGCTCTGGTTCGGCCGGACTGGGACGAGAGCGCCGAGATCGACATGGAGGCGGCAGAGCGGGCGCGACTGGCCTTGCGGCTGTCGGATGGAAGCGACAGCCTTGGTGGGACGCCGGGCGGTTCGGTTCATGCCATTCACGGGTTGGCGCCTCTCGATGCCTGTGCGTTTGCTGGTGTCGCGCCGTCTAACTCGGACGGCTGACCCGTCTCTGGCGCGGTAGCCCGCCCTGGCGATTGGGCGTTCGGGGGCGGACACCGCGCGGATTCGGTCAGCGCATGCGTTTGAAAACGCTGCGCAGCATCAGATCCATGTCGAAACAGACGTTGTTGCGCTTTTGGTAAAGCAGGTCGAGCCGCGCCTTGCGGGGAATGCAAATACGGCGGTACACCCGGTCCGTTTCCTCGCGATTGCGACAGCGCGACAACAGGCGTTCTTCATGGGCGTTGAAATAGATCGAGGCCATGCCGGTCACGCCCGGGCGCGATTTCAGCACTTTTCCGTAGATCTCGGGATATTGTTCGACATATTGCCGAAGCGGCGGGCGCGGTCCGACGAAACTGATATCGCCCTTGAGTACATTGATCACCTGCGGCAACTCGTCCAACCGGGTCCGCCGCAGAAATGCGCCAGTATGGGTGATCCGGCTGGATTTGTCACCGCCCGACACACCGCTGTCTTCCGCTACCGGTTTCATTGTGCGGAACTTGATCAGGTTGAAGCCCTTTGTCGGGGTCTTCATGCGTTCGGACACATAGAAGATTGGTCGGCCGTCCTTGATCAGGATCATCAGGCACAGATACAGGAACACGGGGCTGAGGAGAATGATCATCCCCAGGGCGCTGAAAAGGTCGAACAGCCGTTTGCTAAGTGTCATCTTGCTAACTATCTCTCCACTGACGAATCATTTCTGCCGGGGTCGACTCGCCCCGATCGAATGAATGAATCTCTGTTAACTGGTTGCAGTTCAATGTGATGGTCTGGTGCCCCTGACCGCTGGCATTGCGCCCCGACCAGGGATGGCCGGCAGCGGTGGCGAGTTCCTCCATATGGACCGGAACCGGGGCCGCCAGGTTCAGAACTGGGGGCAACGGCCCCTCATGCCGGCACAGCGACCAGAGCACGGCGGCCATGGACCGGGGGCCGATATATGAGCGCAATGGTCCCGTAGGCCTCGCGGTAGTTCAC
>JAGRMK010000403.1 GCA_020441345.1 Paracoccaceae bacterium | reverse complement strand
AAGCCGTCGCCGAATGCCTGCGACTTGGCCGTCAGGCGCTGGTGCTGCTGCCGGAAATCGGCCTGACCGAGGGGTTTTTGGAACGGGTCGAGGCCCGGTTCGGGGCGCGTCCGGGCGAATGGCATTCAGGGGTCACGATGACCGAACGACGCCGTTTGTGGCGCATGGCGGGCACGGGGGATGTCGGGCTGGTGGTGGGCGCGCGGTCGGCCCTGTTCCTGCCCTATCGCGACCTGGGGCTGATCGTCGTCGATGAAGAACACGACAGCAGTTACAAGCAAGAAGACGGCGTGCTCTATAACGCGCGCGACATGGCCGTTCTGCGCGCCTCTATGGCGGGCGCGCAGGTGGTGTTGGCTTCTGCCACGCCCAGCCTGGAAACCTGGGTCAATGCCGAGACCGGGAAATACCGGCGGCTGGACCTGGGTGCGCGCTATGGCGTGGCCGAGTTGCCCGAAATGCGTGCCATCGACATGCGGTCCGAGGTGGTGCCGCACGGCCGCTGGATCTCGCCGACGCTGAAAGACGCGGTCGATGCGCGGATCGCGCTTGGCGAACAGTCGCTGTTGTTCCTGAATCGTCGGGGCTATGCGCCGGTGACGATCTGCCGGGCCTGCGGGCACCAGATGCAATGCGACCAATGCGACGCGCGGCTGGTTGAACACCGGTTCCTCAAGCGGTTGATGTGCCATCAATGCGGCGCAACGGCGCCGATCCCCACGGCCTGCCCGTCATGCCACAAGGAGGGCACGATGCACCCGGTCGGTCCGGGCGTCGAGCGGATGGAGGAAGAAGTGCGCGCGCAATGGCCCGATGCGCGGGTCGCGGTGCTGTCGTCCGATCTTTTCGGCTCGGCCCGCGCGCTCAAGGCGCAGATCGCGGCGATCGCGGCGGGGGCGGCGGATATCATCGTCGGCACGCAGCTGGTGGCCAAGGGGCATAATTTTCCGCTGTTGACGCTTGTTGGCGTGATCGACGCCGATCTGGGGCTGCACGGCGGCGATCTGCGCGCGGCGGAACGCACGTTCCAGTTGATCCGCCAGGTCGCCGGACGGGCGGGCCGTGCCGAGCGCAAGGGGCTTGCGCTGATGCAGACGCATCAGCCCGATCACCCGGTGATCAAGGCGATCCTGTCGGGCGATGACGAAGGTTTCTGGCAGGCCGAGGCGCAGGAACGCCGCGCCTTGCAGATGCCGCCCTTTGGCCGGCTGGCGGGGATCATCCTGTCGTCGCCGGTGCTGGAACACGCCTTTGACCTGGGCAACGCGCTGGCTGCGCGCACCGAACCCTTGCAACGCATCGGGGCGCAGGTGTTCGGTCCCGCGCCCGCGCCCATCGCGAGGGTGCGCGGGCGGCATCGCGTGCGGTTGCTGGTCAAGGCGGACAAGGGGGCGCCCTTGCAGGCCGCGATCCGGGCCTGGGTCGCGCAGGTCAAACCCCCGGCGGATCTGCGATTGGCGGTCGATGTCGATCCCCAGAGTTTTTGGTAAATCTGCAAAGGAAAGCACATGTGGGAAGACCGATACCGATCCAGCGAGACTTATCTTTTCGGCCAGGAACCGGCGCGGTTCCTGATCGAAAACCCTTGGCTTGTGCGACCGGGCGGCAGCGTGCTCAGCGTGGCGGATGGCGAGGGGCGCAACGCGGTCTACCTTGCCAAACGCGGGATGCGCGCCGCGGCCTTCGATCTGGCTCCGACCGCGGTCGAGCGGGCAAAGGCGCTGGCCCTGCGCGAGAACGTGGCGCTGGATACGCGCGTCAGCCGCTGGGAAGATTGGGACTGGTCGCTGAAATTCGATATCGTGCTGGGTGTCTTCATCCAGTTCGCCGATCCGGGTTTTCGCGAACGGCAGTTCGCCGACATGGCGGGTTCGGTGAAACCGGGGGGGCGCATGGTGTTGCATGGCTACACGCCGGACCAGATCGCGCTGGGCACCGGTGGCCCGTCGGCTGCCGAATACCTGTATACCGAAGCGCTGTTGCGCGACGCGTTCGACGGCTGGACCATCGAGCGACTGGCGACCTATGAGCGCGAAGTGCAGGAAGGGCGCGCGCATTCCGGGCGCTCGGCCTTGATCGACTTCGTGGCGCGCAAGCCCTGAGCGGGCAGGGGGGCGTTGCCCCCCTCGGCCCTGCGGGCCTCACCCCCCAGGATATTTGAGGAGCAAAGAGGGGCAATTTGATTCAAAGTGTCCGGGTCAGGGCGTCATGACGATGCAGGTGGTCGAGCCGGTGGCGTA
>JAGRMK010000402.1:1995-2152 GCA_020441345.1 Paracoccaceae bacterium | reverse complement strand
AGCGCACCTGATTGTGCAGGAACGATCGCGCGCGCAGGTGGAACCGGACCTCGGCCCCGGCGGGGTAGGGGCGTTCCTCGATGGTGATCTCGTCCAGCGTCTTGACCGGCGATTTCGCCTGGCACAGGCTGGCGCGGAAGGTGGTGAAATCGTGCAG
>JAGRMK010000402.1:0-1923 GCA_020441345.1 Paracoccaceae bacterium | reverse complement strand
GCGTCATGCACCACCGGTGCGCGCCGTGCGATCAGCCGAAAGGTATAGCGCCGCTCGATGGCGCTGAACCGGGCGTGGAACGTGTCTTCGACGGCTGCGCAGGCGGTGACGGCCACGGGCGCGGGGCGCAGATGGTGGTTCAGCGCCTCCATCAGCCGGTTTGGATCCCAGTCGCGGTCGAGATCGGCGTGGGCGACCTGCCCGGTGGCGTGCACCCCGGTATCCGTGCGCCCGGCAGCGGCGATGCGCGGCTCAGTCGGGTTCAGTCGAGCCAGCGCGGTTTCGATGCTCTCCTGCACCGACGGCTGGTCGAGCTGGCGTTGCCAGCCGTTGAACGGGCCGCCGTGGTATTCGATGCGGAAGGCGAAGCGAGGCATGGGCGTGGTTTCTTGAAAACGGGGAAGGGGGGCCAGCCCCCCGCCGCCTGCGGCGACTCCCCCCGGGATATTTTCAGAGTAAAGAGGGTGGGGGGTGCTTAGACAATCCCGCGGGGCGCGGCAACCGGGGCCATCAGCCCCCCGCGGCGAGGATCGCACTCAGTCCGGCGCGAAAGTCGGGATAGAGCAGCGCAAGGCCCAGATCAGGACCCATCCGGGCTGAGCGCAGGCGCTTGTTTTCGGCGTAGAAGCTGCGCGCCATCGGGCTGAGGCTGGCGCTGTCGAAATCCACCGCGGGCGGGATCGGCAGGCCCATCAGGGCCGCGGCGTGGGCGATGACATCGGCCTGTGGCGCAGGTTCGTCATCCGACAGGATCAGCGGGCCGTCCAGACGCTGACGGGCGGCGGCGGCCACGATCCGGCCAAGATCCGCGACATGGATGCGGTTGAACACCTGGCCGGGCTTGACCACCCGCTGCGCCCGTCCGGCTCGCAGCGCGTCCAGCACGGATCGGCCCGGGCCATAGATCCCGGCGATGCGCAGCCGGGCCAGTGGCACGGCGTGGCGGTCGGCGAAGGCCTGCCATGCGGTTTCGGCGCGCAGGCGCTTGTGGCCCCGCTCGGTTGCCGGGGCGTCGGGCGCGCTTTCATCGACAAGGGCCCCGCCGCTGTCGCCATAGACGCTGCTGGCGGACGCGTAGCCGATCCAGCGCAGGGCGGGGGCGGGCAGGTCACGCAGAATCGGCAGCACCGGGTCGCCATCATCGCCCGGAGGCACCCAGGAGATCAGGTGCGTCGCCCGCAACAGGGCCTCGGCGGCGCCATCGGGCCACAGGACCGTGCCCGCGCCCGCGCGGCGCGATGTGCCCAGCACCTGCCAACCGGGGCCCAGTGCGTTTTCGGTTGCGCGGCCCGAATAGCCATGCCCGATGGAGAGAAGTCGATGCGTCATGGCGCCAATATGCGGCCATCGGTGCCTGCGGCAAGCCCCGGACCTTCAAATCCCCTGCCGTCGTGCCTATTCTGGTAACGATGCCCGCCCTTGTCCCAGCGCCGGAGTGGCCCCTTGATCAGCAGCATAACCGGGCGACTGGCCCAATCGCTCGAATCGGTGGGCGATACCGTGTCCGAGGCGTTTTTTGAGCCGGTGCTGCGCGTCGGCGTCACGGGGCTCAGCCGCGCGGGCAAGACGGTGTTCATCACCGCGCTTGTGCACAATCTGATGGAACCGGGGCGCATGCAGCGAATGCGCGCGATACAGACCGGCACGATCCGAGGGGTTTATCTGCAACCCCAACCCGACATGACGCTGCCGCGCTTCGATTACGAGGCGCATCTGGCGGCGCTGACTGGCGATGCGCCACGCTGGCCCGAGGGGACGCGCGCGGTTTCGGAACTGCGGCTGTCGTTCCGCCTTGCACCCAGCGGGCTGTTTGGCGCGCTGACCGGGCCGCGCAAGCTGCATGTCGATATCGTGGACTATCCGGGCGAGTGGATCCTCGACCTGGGGTTGATGGGCAAGAGCTATGCCGACTGGTCGGCCGAG
>JAGRMK010000401.1 GCA_020441345.1 Paracoccaceae bacterium | reverse complement strand
GCGGCTGAAAAGCTTCTGCGCCGAGGCCGAGGCCATCGGATCTTATGGGCCGCTGTATACCGAAGACGGGGCGACCCGGTTCACGGTGACGTTGGGCAAGCCCATCCCCAACGGGTTGTCGGCGCGACTGGGCGGGGTCGATACCCGCGACCAGGCCGAGGCGCTGCGCGGTGTGCGGCTTTATGCCGACCGTGGCAAGCTGCCGGCCTTGCCCGACGACGAGTTCTATCACGCTGATCTGATCGGCCTGACAGTGCTGGATACTGGCGGGGTCGTGTTGGGGCGCGTGAGTTCGGTACTGAACCATGGCGCGGGCGATCTGCTCGAGATCCAGCGTCCCGGCAAGGGCAACGCGCTGGTGCCGTTCACCCGCGCCATTGTGCCGACCGTCGATCTGGCCAGTGGCCGGATCATTGCCGACCCGCCCGAGGGGTTGCTGGAATGAGCGGCGACGCGCCCCGCCGTTCGCACGGCCGGGTGTCGGTCAGCGTCACCTCGCAACCGCGCGACCTGATGGGGGGGGCGCCGAAGGTCAAGGGGGCCTGGACCGCCAAGGTCATCACCCTGTTCCCCGAGGCGTTTCCCGGCGTGCTGGGGGCCTCGCTGACCGGCAAGGCGCTGGACAGTGGGCGCTGGGCGCTGGACCCCATCGACCTGCGCCCGTTCGGTGAGGGCAGACACCGCAATGTCGATGACACTCCGGCCGGGGGAGGTGCGGGCATGGTGCTGCGTGCCGATGTGCTGGCGCGCGCGCTGGATATGGCCGCGCTGGGCGCACCGGATCGGGCGCGTTGGCCGGTGATCTACCTGAGCCCGCGCGGGCGTCCGTTCGATCAGGCGATGGCGCGGCGTCTGGCGGCCTGCGACGGGGTCACGTTGCTGTGTGGCCGGTTCGAGGGTGTCGATGAGCGGGTGCTGGAGGAGTATGCAATCGAAGAGGTCAGTCTCGGCGATTTCGTGATGACCGGCGGCGAGATCGCGGCGCAGGCCCTGATCGACGCCACGGTGCGCCTGCTGCCCGGGGTGCTGGGCAACGCGGAGTCGGCGGTCGATGAGAGCTTTTCCAACGGGCTGCTGGAGCATCCGCAATATACCCGCCCCGCCGAATGGCGCGGGCGCGCGATTCCATCGGTTCTGCTGTCGGGCAATCACGCTGAAATCGAGAAATGGCGGCGCGCACAATCGGAACGCCTGACACAGGCGCGGCGCCCGGATCTGTGGGCCCGGCAGATCAAGAACCGGCCGTAGCGAGGCGTTATTCGTTGCCCTGCACGCGGTCCAGATCGAGGGCATCGGCGTGGGTCAGGCCCAACACCTGATCCGTGGTCAGGGCGGTGCAGAACTCACCGTGCAGGTTGGCGACAGAGATATCATGCAGCAATTGCGGGTCGTAATCGGTGCCGTCGGGACCGATCCGGTTGCAGGTCGCGCAAGCGTCGTGCACCAGATAGGTGTCATAGCCCATGTTGCCGGCCATGCGCACTGAAGTTTCCACGCAGAAATTTGTGAAGAACCCGGCAACCACCAGCCGCGTGACGCCTTTCTGGCGCAGCCTGAGTTCCAGATCGGTGCCGACAAAGGCCGAGTTCACGTCTTTGCCGATCACCACGTCGCCGGGCGTTGGCTCGAATCCGTCGATCTGGTCGCCGGTTGGCAGGTGGTATTTCAGCGGCGACGCGGCCTCGCGGCTGTCGTGGCGGGTGTAGAACACCGGCAATCCGGTCGCGTGCCAACGGGCCAGCAAGGCGCGCATCCGGTCCTCGGCCTGGGGGTTGTTGCGCCGCCCGGTCGGACCGCCGCCCCAATGCTCGAACACGTTGACACCCTTTTGCACGTCGATCAGCAGGAGGCCGGTTTCGGGGCCGAACTGGCGGATCATGGGAACTCTTCCTTGGATATGGGCGAGATGGTGTGAGATCGGTTCAGGAAAGACGGAAACGGCCGATTTGCGCAAGGCTCAATTTGCACAAGGGTTTTCATGATGGCGCGGCCGATCCCCAGGGCGACGGACGGTCCATGGTTCCTGGCGCGCGCGTCAGCCGTCGGTCTTGCGCAGGAACTGACCGAAAAGGATCAGGCCAAGCCCGTTCAGCAGCATCTCGACCCCCAACAGCACGCCCAGCAGAAGCATTGTCGCCTCGGGGCTGCTGAGGACATAGGCGGCGAGCAGAATGGACAGAACGCCGGAGATGAGCATCGGCCAGAACCCAGAGGTGGCGCGCAGGCGCCAGGCAAAAACGATGCGCAACAGGCCACCGGCGGCCAGCAGGATCAGGATCAGCAGCGACAGCGACAGGACGCCGTCCAGCGGGTTGGCGATGAACGACCAGCCAAGGAACACCATCAAGGCACCCGTCAGCCAGGCGAACAGCTTGCCGCCCGGACTGGTGACGGAAAACCCGCCGATGATCTGAAGGCCGCCGCCGACCAGCAGAACGCCGCCGGTCATGGTGACCACCGCCAGCGAGGCGATGGCCGCGTTGCCAAGGGCAAGAACCCCGAGAACCAGGGTTGCTACGCCGACAAGGATCAACCGGGTGGAGTTCTTCATCGTCTGTATCCCTTTCTCGGGGTGGGGTGCTTACATCAGGTCGCGGACATCGGTCAGATGGCCGGTGACGGCCGCCGCTGCTGCCATGCCGGGGCTGACCAGGTGGGTGCGGCCCTTGTAGCCTTGCCGCCCCTCGAAATTGCGGTTCGAGG
>JAGRMK010000400.1:720-2821 GCA_020441345.1 Paracoccaceae bacterium | reverse complement strand
CGATGTCGATGGCGCGCATATCGCGGCATTGCTGATGACCTTCTTTTTCACCCAGATGCGGCCGATGATCGACCACGGGCATTTGTATCTTGCCTGTCCGCCGCTGTTTCGCCTGACCCAGGGCGCGCGCCGGGTCTATTGCCTGGATGAAGCGGAAAAGGATGACCATTTCGCCAAGGGCCTGGGTGGCAAGGGCAAGATCGACGTGTCGCGCTTCAAGGGGCTGGGCGAAATGGACGCCAAGGACTTGAAAGACACCACCATGAACCCCGAAACCCGCAAGCTGATCCGGGTCTCCATCGACGAGGATTTCCCCGGCGAAACCGGCGACCTGGTAGAGCGGCTGATGGGCAAGAAACCCGAATTGCGGTTTCAGTATATCTCTGAGAACGCTCGGTTTGTAGAAGACGTGGATGTGTGAGGGCGGCCGGCCCACGACGCATGGCGCCTGTCGGCTTTGCGCCAGCCCACTGGTGAGGGTGATGCGTGCCAACTGGGTCGGACCGTCTGAGGTTCGGCAACTGGGGAGCGGTCGAACTCTTTCTTAACGCCTCGCTTCTACCCTTGGGTCACGACCATCCCGGGGGATCCATGCTGCGCTGCCTTGCCCTGTTTCTGAGCCTCCTGATCGCGCCGCTCGGGGCCGATGCCTGCGAACCGCAATTTCGCGCCGGGATGGTGGCGTTCGCGGCGGCTGATCGCGCGCTGCGCGCGGCGGAAGAGACGCTCTATAGCGGGTTGGGCTGGGCCAGTCGTGGCAGGGTTCTTGAGCGGTTGGAGGCGCGTAGCGGCCTGACCACGGCGTGCGATGAGGTGGCCGTTCTGCGCCATGATATGTTGGCAGCCTCCAGGCAACTTGACCATGCGCGTACGCAGTTCGGTCTGGCGCGCGCGCTCTGCATGGGCGAGAACCAGCGCCGGGCCGCGGCCAATCTCGTTGCGCTGGCCGATACCGGCATGGCGATAGCGACGCAGACCGAGTTTCTGAACGACCTCGCGGCGCGTTGCCGTTCACCGTGACCGTTCAGCGTTCGACAATGGTGCGCCCCACCGGCCAGAGCGCGAACCCCGCCAGTTTCAGATGGGCCCAGGCAAAGGGCAGGCCGATGATCGTGACCGCGTTCAGAACGGCGGATATCAGATGCCCCAGTGCCAGCCACCAGCCCGCCAGAACCAGCCACAAGAGGTTGCCGACGATGCCAAACCCGCCGGTGCCGAAATCGGGACCGCTGATTTCTTCGCGTCCGACCGCGCGAAACCCGAAGGGCAGCAATGCATAGCCCGCCATCACCACCGCCGAACGCGCCCAGGGCAGGCCGATGATCGATATCGCCATGAGGAATGCCGCCAGCAGCCAGCCGAGCGCCATCCACGCGCCGCCCAGTACGATCCATAGCACGTTCAAAATGAGGTTCATGGTCAGGCCCTTTATGTTACGATCATTAACATAAGGCACTTTCCTCCCGTTGCAACATCTTGACGGCGCAATTGTGGCGGGATAGCCCGCGCGCATGGCACCCACACCGCTTTTGCAGCTTTCCGATATCGCCCTGACCTATGGTGGCAACCCGTTGTTCGCGGGGCTCGATCTGGTGATTCAACCGGGCGACCGGCTGGCCCTGGTCGGACGCAACGGGTCCGGCAAATCCACGCTGATGAAAATCATGGCGGGGCTGGCCGAGGCGGATCGCGGCGGGCGCGTTCTGACACCCGGCACGCATGTCGGTTATATGGAACAAGATCCTGATTTCTCGGGGTTTGCCACGCTTGGCGATTACGCCATGCAGGCCCTCGACCCGTCCGAGTCCTATCGCGTCGAGATTGCCGCCGAAGGGCTGGGCTTCGACCCGTCGGTGCCGGTGGAGACCGCCTCGGGCGGCGAGAGGCGGCGCGCTGCGCTGGCCCGGTTGCTGGCCGAGGCGCCGGACCTGATGCTGCTGGACGAGCCGACCAACCACCTCGACATCCAGGCTATCGGCTGGTTGGAAGAACGGCTGCGCGAAACCCGCGCGGCGTTTGTGCTGATCAGCCACGACCGCGCCTTCTTGAACGCGTTAAGCCGCGCGATGCTTTGGGTTGACCGGGGCCGGGTGCGGCGGCT